>JAPKGD010000510.1 GCA_026648125.1 Bdellovibrionales bacterium
AGGCGCCGAGCAGGTTCGCATTGCCCCCTCGGTAGCGCGCGACCGCGTCCGCGTTCTCGGCGAGCACCGCGTCGATCACCGGATCGATCAGCGCCGCCTCCGGGGAGCGCAGCGCCGCCTCGTCCAGCGCCTCCGGCGCCGCCTTGGGCGCAGCCTTGGGCTTCGGCGGCGCCTTCGGCTCGGGCGCCGCCTTCGGCTCCGGCGCCTTCTTCTCCGCGCCCCCCGCGGCCGCCTTCGCCACCTTCGCCCAGGAATAATTGCGCAAAGGCGAGTAATGAGATGAGGAGGAAACATCTCTTCGCTCTCAGTCTGAGCGGATTCAAGGTTCTTAATGCGGGTATTTGCATCACGAAGGTGGGCATTAACTGTTTTAACCATGGCTTTGAGCCACTCGGGAAATTTATTGAACTGAGCATGTAGTGCAGAAAAAGGCAGAATAATAACTTCAGCATCTTGCGAGGCCTTGGCGCCGGCAGACCTGGGTTTGCTATCAAAGAAACCCATCTCTCCGAGCATTTCTCCGGGCTTTAATTCGGCGAGTACGATCTCCCCAGATCCCTTTGATTTCGTAATCGCAATGCGGCCGCTCTTAATAACGTACATGGCATCTGAGGCGTCGCCTTCGCGAAAAAGAATCTCGCCCTTTGAGAGCTTTTTAACTCCAGACACGTGGCATCCCTGTCATAAAAAACCAAATGAAATTCAGGTTTTATTATGACTGAGCAATCGTGATTGATCCACTAGACCAAGATCTGGATTAAGCAAAACTCATTTCTTTAACTTCAGGGTCGATTTTAAGAGGAGCTTCTGTGACTTTGGCGACCTCTTCAGGAGTCACTCCGGGGGCCACTTCGCGAAGGACAAAACCCTCTTTTGTGAGATCAATCACCGCAAGATCCGTTACGATACGATGGACGCAGTGAATGCCTGTCAACGGAAGTGTGCATTTTTTAAGCAGCTTAGGTGCGCCACTTTTATCAGTGTGCTGCATGGCCACCACAACTCGCTTAGCGCCAGAGACGAGGTCCATAGCTCCACCCATCCCTTTGACGAGTTTCCCGGGGACCATCCAATTGGCGAGAGATCCTGTCTCGTCGACTTGCATAGATCCTAAAATTGTGAGGTCAACGTGCCCTCCACGAATCATCGCAAAGCTCTCTGCCGAATCAAAAAAGCTCGCTCCTGGTACGGTCGTGATGGTCTGCTTTCCAGCGTTGATTAAATCCGCATCGGCTTCACCTTTGTGAGGGAAGGGACCTACTCCCATAACGCCATTTTCGCTATGGAGGATAACACTTAGTTTTGGGGGGATGTGGTTCGCAACAAGAGTGGGAATACCAATTCCCAGATTCACCACAAAACCATCTTGAATTTCGAGAGCCACTCGTGCGCAGATTTGATCGCGAGATATGGGTTTCAGCATTGGTATTCTCCTCAGCCCAAGGTAGTCAGGTTTTCGATGCGTTTTTCATATCCAGAGCCCTTAAAGATGCGTTGAACAAAGACACCAGGGGTATGGATTTCATTGGGATCGAGTTCTCCCACTTCAACAAGTTCTTCGACTTCGGCGACCGTGATGCGGCCAGCGGCAGCCATCAGAGGGTTAAAATTTCTCGCTGTCTTTCGATAGACCAGATTGCCAAAGGTGTCGCCTTTCCAAGCCTTTACGAAGGCATAATCTCCTCGAATCCATCGCTCCATCACGTATTTTCGTCCTTCAAATTCGCGCACTTCCTTTCCTTCTTGAACGACGGTCCCAACTCCGGTGGGAGTGAAAAACGCGGGAATACCTGCTCCTCCTGCCCGGAGGCGCTCCGCAAGGGTCCCTTGCGGGTTCATTTCAACTTCGAGCTCTCCCCCTAAGAAGAGCTTTTCAAAAAGATCGTTTTCGCCCACGTAGCTCGAAATCATTTTTTTGATTTGACCACGTTCCATGAGAAGTCCGAGACCAAAACCATCAACACCCGCGTTATTCGAAACACAAGTAAGGCCTTTGACTCCGGCCTCTCGCAAGGCGGAAATGGCGTTTTCAGGAATTCCGCAAAGTCCAAAACCGCCAAAGAGCAAAGTCATGTTGTCTTTGACTCCAGAAATTGCTTCGTT
>JAPKGD010000511.1 GCA_026648125.1 Bdellovibrionales bacterium
GCCGCTTGACCCACGCTCTCCAGATCCAACCTTAATGCGGACTCTTCTTTATTTCCCTCATAGCGAGATCTGTTACTACGGGGCCGAGGCCATTCAAAAATACATTGAAGAGGAGATGGAAGGGCGGCTCTTTCGCTCATTTAAATCGCACTTACCAAATCGGAATTACTTGGGAACCTTTGTGGGAGATCGAGTGGTGACTCTTGAGAGCATGGTGGGAATTTTTTTGCTTGAGATGAAGCGAAGAGCAGAATCTCATCTCGGGTGCCAAATCGATTCGGCAGTCATTGGTAAACCCGCTCGTTACTCCATGGATCCCGAGGCCGACACCTTTGCTCTTTATCGTATGACTAAGGCTGCAGAATTTGCGGGATTCAAAGATATCCGCTTTGTGCCAGAGCCCCTCGCCGCAGCACTTGATTTAAGGCGGGAGCTTGGCAAAGAAAAGGTGGCCTTGATTGGCGATTTTGGCGGGGGGACTTCTGATTTTACGCTGATTAAAATTGGACCTTTTCCCTTTAAAAAAGACCATGTGCTTGGAATTGAAGGTTGTCCCCAGGCCGGTGATGCCCTTGATAGCTTGTTTATGAGCCAAAGGCTGAATGAGTTTTTTGGAGCCAAGGCCAAATACAAAGTCGCGCTCGGGCGCAACACTTTGCAAATGCCTCAATCAATTATGGACCGACTTAATCGGCCGGCTCACATCGTCCACTTAAAGGAAAAGGCCACCTACGACTTTATCCGAGAAATCCGAAAGGGCGCACTCAGTGGCAGGGATCGCGCAAACATTGATCGTCTTTTTGTACTGATTGAGGACCAGCAGATTTTCTCCTTTTTTGAACGAATCGAGTCTACTAAGCGTGGACTCTCCGATGCACAGTCGGCCCAATTTGAATTTGATTATCCAGGATTAGAAATGGTTTCTGAATTTGGACGGTCTGAGTTTGAGGATTGGGCGGGTGGAGTTAGGCAGGCCATCTTTTCAGCTCTTGATGAGTGTTTGAATCGAGCAAATCTCAAGGCTCAAGACGTCGATCTCGTTTGTTTAACTGGCGGTTCGGCCAAGGTGCCCTTGATAAGTGCGGAACTCGAGCGCCGCTTTGGTCGTGAAAAATTGCAGACACAATCGCACTTTCACTCGGTGCTTTCGGGGCTGATAGAAGCTTGCTCAATGGATACAATATAGAATTTGATTCTTTCGGCTAAACGCCTTCGATTGGGAACCAAAGATGTCAATAACCATACTCCAATTTAATATGCTTAAGCGCCCGATCTACGGAATCGCCTAACATTTTACGAAGTCTTGGGTTATCTGATCTAGAGTTTAGCCATCCCAACATGAGGAGTTTGCGAGCCGTGATCAGAAAGGGGTAAATTACCTCGTCATACTTGTCCCAGGATTGCGTTTTGGTGTAGCCCCTGAGGAGGGCATCTTTATATTCAGGTAGTCGGTTCTGGCTCTTTTCGCCCAGAATGGCTTCCGCCGAAAGAAGAGGGATTACCAGGTCATAAGCATGAAAGCCAAATCCGCAATCGTCAAAATCTATGGCACCCAATTGGTCGCCAATGGCGAGTATGTTGCCAAAGTGAAGGTCGGCATGAATGAGGCCTTGGCGATTGGGAAATTTTTCTTCAAATTGCTTGAGTCTCTTAAACACGAGCTTTCTTGCGAAAGAAATAATCTTTTGCTGTTTAGGGCGAATGCCAGCAAGTGAATCTAAGCTTCCAAACTTTGGCGCAGATCCGACAAGTCCCTCTGCGGTCCAATATCGTCGGGCCGTTGTACGTTTGTGAGGAGTGTTGGCTTGCAGCTCCGCGATGATCTCTCCAACCTTATAGAGATGAGATGGTTGAATCGATTTTCCAATAAAACGTCCCTCAATCCACCTAAAAAGGGAGCAGTTTCTCTCGAGCTCTCCATCAGGATGGGAGACACTAATGACAAAATCTCTTCGCCGAGAGGCTACAGGGGTTGGGACTGACATGCCCTTTTTTGATAGATGGGACAACCAGCTCAACTCTTCTTGAATGGCGGTTTTTGTATGGTAGTCGGAGCGATGAATTCTAAGAAGATATTGTCTCCCATGAGAACTG
>JAPKGD010000512.1 GCA_026648125.1 Bdellovibrionales bacterium
CTATTCGACAAGTCGCGAACGCATTCGCGGCCTTGAGGACAAGTCGGACTCAACTGTGCGACATCTCGGAATCCTTTTCCGATATCGCCGGCGCATGAAAAGAATCACACAGTCGTTCAGAACTCGAATTGCCACCTTGACCGCCCATTGGAAAAAAGAAGAAGAAATTAGCCGTGAACTTAAACAGAGATTAGGCGAGGCCGGACTGCGAATTCAAAATCAGGCGAAAGACGCTGAATTCAACCAGCGTCAGTTGGTTGAGAATTATGAAGCCTCTCTCAAAGAAATCCGCTCTCGAGCGGCCCAGCTTGAAAGGGAAAATTCTGCCTACGCTGAGAAGACACGAGCCTACGATGAACTCTACGAAGCAAAAGTTCATCTCGAAAATCGCCTGGTTTCTGAACAACGGCAATTTGCAGAATTTAGACAGTCTCGCGATGCAGAGATCACGCAATTGCAGGTCGATCTCTCTACTCTTCGCGGCGAACACAAATCACAAATCCTCTCCCTTCAACAATTATCGAATGAAAAGCAGGAACTAGAGAGCGCACTCGAGAATACTCGTCGGGAGCTCGAAAAGTCCAGGGACCAAGTCGAGACCCTACAACTCCTATGGAAGGACACCAACGACAAGGTCGAAAAACTGACGGGTAAGAATGAGGCCCTGCAAAAGCTCAATCAACAACTATCGAGCACAATTCAAAACCAAAGACATGAGATTCAAAAACTACGGTCCGACCTGGAAACGCAAAATTATGCAACAGCCGAGCGGATTAAAGAAATAAAGGGTCAGCTTCAGATGATGAATACGGGCTCGGAGTTGAATTTTATTGAAGATCAACACGCGGGCAACCCCGACTCTCCAACGCGTATACTTTCAAAAATTGATACCTTGATGGCGGAAATTCAATCAGGATTTAAACGTCAAACGCCAGAGAGATCCGGCGACTCTTCGTCTGCGATGGAGAGCCTTGGAAGCGGAGAGACTTCAAGCCCCTGAAAGGCCAACATGGCCCTGTCCGTGGTTTCATAAATCATCAGCGATGGCAGATCACTGGCCTCAAAAATTCGGCGAAATTCATTGCCGACATTGGCAAACTTTACGTTCGCCTGATTGCTCTGAATCAGTTGGCCGACCGTGGCAACAAAGTCAGTAATGCCAACCGAACCGACAAAACTTAAATCTTTTAAATTGAAGATGATTCTCTCTTTAGACAAATGCCTTGCACAGTGAATGCGAAAGGGTTCAGTTGATTCATAGTCGACCCGGCCTCGCAAATGCACCACCACCACGTCGCCAGATCGCTCTATTAAGGCTTCCATGAACCCCTCCCCTTTTTTCTTAATTATAGATCATATGCTTTCTGCCGCAACCAACCCAATTCCGATCTTGACTCCTACTGGGCCTTTGACCTGACTAAAATGGTGCGTTGTCATTGATCCGCCTGGTCCTTAGAATGAGTCCATGAAGTCTTGGCTGTCTAAACTATCGGTGCTCATTTCTCCGACGGCGGTGGGCATCTACGTTACTCTCGCATTTACTTACTCCACGCTCTCCTATTACGCCACTGACACCGCCGGCCACGATAGTCGCGGAGTCATCCAAGATCTTCTTGTTACTGCTCACCAAAAATCTGTAGATTTTCGCTTAAAGTCTCGAGGGCCTCGGCAAGGCTCGGAGCATGTGGGCCTTCTCACTGTGGACGAAAAAGCCGTGGCGACAGTCGGTCGCTGGCCTTGGCCGAGGGAAGTCCTTGCTCGAGCCATAGACAACGCCGCAAAATTTGGCGCCAAGGTTCTGGCCTTCGATATGGTTTTTTCAGAACCTTCGGCTCAGCCAGCAAAGGATGTTTACGAAGAGCTTCGAGCTCAAGGAGATATTCCCGCATCTATTCAGCAGCAGCTCGAAAAATCCATTCGAGCAAGAGATTCAGACCGAGCTCTACGAGATGTTTTTATCAGCCATCGCGATCGCTTGGTCATGGGTTCCTTTGGCGAAGCTGGAGTTGAACTGCCCTCATGGCCTCTCTTTGATTCTTGTGTGGACTTGATGTTTCAAACCGAAATTGAGTTTGAGCAGT
>JAPKGD010000513.1 GCA_026648125.1 Bdellovibrionales bacterium
AGGCCCCACCAAACGCCACGCGAAAGTTCAAGCTTTGCATCGCTGATCATCATTCCCCATGAGGGAACGCCAGGTTGAACCCCGAGACCCAAGTAACTCAAAATAACTTCGCTCATAATCGCAGTGACGACACCTAGACTGAAGTTAATTAAAATCAAATGAGAAACATTGGGAAGAATATGCCCAAAAATACGACGGGAGTGAGAAGCACCCAAGGCCACAGCACTTTGAACGTAATCTCGGTCACGGTGCTTCATAAACTCCGCCCGCATGACGCGACAGTGGCTCACCCAAAACGTAAGTCCGATAACTAGGCAAAGTGTATTAAGGCCCGGCCCCATGACCATTGAGAACGCAATAACGAGAAGGATGTAAGGGACGGTATCGATCGTGGTGTATAGCCAAACTATAAATTCGTCCACTTTGCCGCCGAAATATCCCGCCAAGGCACCCAATACAGTTCCGATGACCATAGATAGGCCCGTTCCAAAGAAACCAACTGTCAGCGAGGTGACGGTGCCATGTGCGGCTCTAGCCAGGATATCTCTTCCAAAAATGTCCGTGCCTAACCAATGCTGAAGACTTGGGGCAAGATAGGCCATGTCATTGTTAACAGTGGCAAAATCTTTAAAAATAAGACCGGCCGCACAGAGGGTCGCCATAACAAGATAAAAAACAATGATGAAAAAGCTGAGGACGGCAATTTTATCTCGTTGAATTCTGCGAACGGCATCCCACCACAAAGAATTTCGAAGTGATTGTTTTCTTTCGGTATTCCATGTCATAGGCGGTGCAGCCGTTGCTTCCTTCATTTATTACCTCAATTGAACCTTGGGGTCGACCACAGCATACAGAACATCTGAAATCAGCTGAAAGACCATGTAGAGTATCGCACTCAAGAAGGTCATAGCTTTGATCACAGGAAAGTCCGCATTCTGAATGGCTTGGACTACGATTCCACCAAGGCCAGGGATTCCAAAAAATGACTCGAGAAGAAGAGATCCTAAAATAAGAAAGGGCATTTGTAAGACAACTCGGGTGATAATGGGTATGAGTGCGTTTCTTAAAACATGCACAAACAAAGTTCGAGTTTCACTCAAGCCTTTCGCTCTCGCAGTACGAACGTAGTCCTGGTAGATTTCATCTAAAAAAACGGTTCGATAAAATAAGACGTTTCCACCTATACTCAGCAAAATAAAGATCAATATGGGTAGACCCAAATACTCCCAACGTCCCGCAAGTGAAGAATCCCAACCAGAGATTGGAAACCAACCCCACTGATAGGCGAGTATATACTGTCCCCATAAAATATAGACGAGGCTTGAGAGACTCATCATGGCAAGACAAACGATCTTTGTCGTTCGATCGAAGCCGGTACCTCTCCACCGGGCCACGAGCAATGCCAAAGAGATCGTGAGTATCTGAGCTAAGACGAAGGCGGGAAAGGTCAAAGACAATGAAGGTCCCACACCATCTTTAAACATCGTCCAAATTTGTTGTTTGGTGGCCCAACTTCGACCGAAATCGAGAGAAACAATCTGTTTCACAAAAAAGAGATACTGCTGAATGAGAGGCCGATCGAGCCCCAATTCTTTTCGAATCGTTTCAATCTGCTCAACGGTGGCATGCTTTCCAGCAGCCTGTGCGGCCGGATCTCCTCCGACCACATTGAACAAAAAGAATGTGAGCAGCGTCACGCCAAACAAGATCGGAATCATGTAAAGCAGACGCCGCGTAATGTACTTAAACATTAAAGCTTCGCCTTTGAGTCTCCACGCATCTTGGTGTCGACCTTTAAGTACTTGAAGTAGTCATTCACGATGCTGTGATATTTATAGTTCTTCAGCCAGCTGTGGTAAGCCGTGTAACCTAAGCGGTGAGCGCTAGGCACCCAAGGCATGTCGCGAACCACGATGTCACGCATTTGCTGATAAACTTTGGCTCGCTCTTCACCGGGCGGCAGTTTACTCGCCTTTTCATAGAGCTCATCGAACTCTTTGCTCTTATAGTTGGAGCCGTTAGGTCCAGGGCTTGCATTTTGCCCATATAAAAGCTGAAGAAAATTTTCTGCATCTGG
>JAPKGD010000514.1 GCA_026648125.1 Bdellovibrionales bacterium
GTACACTTCGCTTGAGAGCCTCGGTTCCATGACCATGCACAATTTTGACCCGATCCTCGTCGCGAAGTGTGGCTTGATCGAGTTGAGTGTCGATGAGGCGGGTGGCTTCTTCGACATTGAGGCCACGAATGTCGATGACCCGATCGCCTTCGAGGGGCGAGGTAACGATGTCTGCGGCCCGACGAACCACATCCATGGTCGGATTTCGACCCTGGTGTGGCGGCTTTAATTGGTCCCAAGAAACCATTAAGCGCATGGAGTTGGCTAAAATCGGAACTTCACCGCGGTTATTGGGTTTTCCTTGAACAACCGCATCTTTGCCAAGAGCAGTTGCGAATACCTTTGATCCGGGCGGAAAGGCCTGAGCAAATTCCTCAGCAGACTCGATCTTTTTAGGTCCCGACTGAGCTCGCGTGCTCGCCTTGATGATTTCTGGAAGATCAAACTTTGTACTCTCTAGCTTTTCGTGGCGCCGAAAAACATCTTCCACTTTGCTATGCTCAATCAGCTGATCAATTTTCTTTTCAGCTCGTTTGACCGCCTGCTCAAGCATATGGTCTTTATCGCGGTCAAATTTTTGCTGTAGGGCGAGGAACTTGGATTTTTCTTTGTTCATCTCGCGCTTTTCTTGGGTCAGCTCGTCCCTTAAGCGACTGAGTTCCTCTTTCATCTTGTCGACTTCAGAAAGGCCAAGTTGATAGCGTTTGGTTTCAGGTGAAAGGTGCGCCATAGCCCGCTCCAAAATCTCACCATCTACGCCCACGCGACGTGCCGTTTGGATCGCTAAACTTTGTCCTGGAACTCCCATTAAAAAATGGTAAGTCGGCCGCCCTGATTTTGAATCGTATTCGAGACTTCCATTGATCACGCCTGAGTCATCGCTCCATCCCAGCTTCAAGGGACTTAAGTGAGAGGTCACCACGGCAAAAGTTCTATTCTTCGCGAAGGCTTCCAAAAACGACCTTGCCAGAGCAGAGCCCTCTTCGGGATCTGTTGAGCCGCAGATTTCATCAATCAGGAGGAGGTACTCAGGACCCATACATTGCGCCGCCTGGTTCAAAGTGCTTAGGTGAGCTGCAAAAGTTGAAAGCTGGGCATCTACACTCTGTGCGTCGCCAACAGCAATGAGCAAGTCTTTAAAAAACGGCAAGCTTGAATTGTCATCCGCGCAAATTGGGAGGCCACAACGAGCCATTTGCGCTGCGAGTCCTACGGATTTTAACAAAACGGTTTTTCCCCCTGCGTTGGGGCCAGAGAGAAGTAAAATGCGTCGTTTGGCGTCGAGATGAACTGAGTTTGAGACCACTTCCACATGGTTAATTATCAAAAGCGGATGGCGGACATTTTTGAGAGAAACCTCTTCAGCTTCAAAACGACAAGGCTTAGCCTCAAGCAAAGTGGCGAATTGGGCTTGTGAAAAACGGACGTCGCATTCGAGCAATAGGTCCCGAGCCGTCACAAAATGCGGAAGCTGTAAAACCAAGTATTTAGAGAGAGCTGTGAGAAGTCGTTCAATCTCCTCTTCAATTTCCACTTCGATTTGTCGCAGACGATTATTGAGCGGAATAATTTCCTTGGGCTCCATATAAACCGTCTGTTTGGTTTGGCTCGAGGCGTGAATGATTCCCTCAAAGTGATGTTGCATTCCGCTCTTAACGGGTAAAACCCACCGACCTTCGCGATTTGTAACATAACGATCCTGCAAAATAGTTTCGAGGTCGTTTTGTTTGACCAGTCGATCGAGAATCTGTTGAACGGCTCGGGCTTGCTGGCTGCGCTCGCGAAAGAGTTTGTAGAGATCTTCGCTGGCGTCGCTGCGAATTTCACCCTCGGGAGTCATAATCTGATCAATGGCGGAGAGTGGTTCAACAGCATCCATCAAACGGTCATGGATGGATTTGAGCCATGGTGATTTAAACGGTTTAACCACTTCTTTGAGAGCAACCGTCTCAAGACAAAAATGGCGAACGTCTTTCAGTTCAAGGGGCTTAAGGACGGCTCCGTTTTCGAGCCGTTGGGCCCAGATTCCGTAAAGATCAAGGCTCTCCATATGGCATCGAGCACCGGAGAGG
>JAPKGD010000515.1 GCA_026648125.1 Bdellovibrionales bacterium
TCGAGATGGATGCCGACCTCTCGCACAACCCGGAAGACATTCCCCGCTTTCTCAGCAAAACCGGCGAATTCGATTTGGTGATCGGCTCGCGCTTTCAATCAGTTCATTTGGAATGGCCGCACAATTGACTTCGACAAACGGCCGTCCCGCTCGAGGACTTAAATAGTGGATGTTTTGGGCAACCAACTCCTTACCCGTTCCATTCTCTCCAGTAACAAGAACCCAGCTTGAGGCGGGAGCCACCCGGGAAATCATCTGCTTCAAATTCCGCATTGCCGGCCCCTCCCCAATCAAAGCAATGCTCTTACGCAATTTATTAAGTAATAAATTTTTATCTCTCTGTTCCGAGCGAAAGCTCAGAATATTCTGAATCAAAATAATGATTCGATCCATGGACAAGGGCTTTTCAACAAAATCCCAAGCGCCAAGCTTCACGGCCTTGACCGCCGTTTCAATAGTACCGTGCCCTGACATAATGATAAACTGTGCCGCTGTTGCCTTGGCCTTTGATTCTCTCAAAACATCTAAACCATCCAGCTCTCCCGGCATCCAAATATCGAGGAGCACGATATCCGGCTTGAAGGCCTCAATGGCGTTTAGACCGGAACGCCCATCTCCAGCCGTTTCCACGACAAAGCCCTCATCGCGCAAAGAGGCCGAAAGAACTTCGCCAATGGCTGGTTCATCATCAACGATAAGAATTTTTGCTCCAGTTCCTAAATTCATGCTCGCCCCTATTCTAAATGTCCTGCCAATCTTCTCTCGTCTTCATCAACTGTGGATGAGAAACGACTTCCACCACAGGCAACTCAATAACCATTCGAGTCCCATTGGGTTGATTCGCCAGGGCCCGAATAAAGCCATGATGATCCTCTATGGTTCGTTTCACAATTGCAAGCCCAAGACCGGTCCCGTGGGCCTTGGTGGTCACGTAAGGCTCAAAAATTCGGTCTCGCATAGCGGCCGGAAGGCCAACCCCCGAATCGCTCACGGTCAATCGACAGATATGAAGGAGCGGATCGTATTGGGTTTTAACTTCCACCGTTCGCTCCGATTGACCCTGAATGGCAGCCACAGCGTTCTCGAGCAGGTTACTGACCGCTCTCTTCATCTGGTCCGGATCAAACTTGAATTCCGGAAGCCGCTCATCAAGTACAGTGACAAACTGACAGTCTCTATGGGCCTCACGATAAAGGTGAATCGCGTCCTCCAAAACCCTATTCAGGGCGCCCATCACGGGCTGGGATTTAGGCAGGCGGGCAAAATTACTAAACTCGTTGACCAAACCCTTTAAGTTATCCACTTGATCAATAATCATTGTTGTATTCTGAGCAAATGCGGGGTCGTTGATTTGACTACCAAACTTCTTTTGCAGTCTCTCTGCGCAGAGCTTAATAGGGGTTAAGGGGTTCTTAATCTCATGAGCTATTCGCCTTGCGACTTCCGTCCACGCGGCAGCTCTCTGGGCTCTCAGAACTGGTGTCAAGTCATCAAAAGTGAGAACCTTTCCCACTTCCTGTCCTTGGTCATCATAGAGAAGCGACAAGGTCATCTGCAGGGGTACCTGCTCGCCATTCACTGTGATTCGCACCTCTTTCCCAATCGATTGAGCCTTGTGCTTCTTCATGCTCCGCAGAAGGTGATCAAAAATCTCATAATATTCGACCGACAGAACGTCTTTTGCGAGTTTGCCCACATAATTGTGCGGCTGGAGTTCAAGTAGTTTAGCCGCATGTTGATTGATCATGGTGATGTACCCATTCTGATCAACCGAGACCACCCCTGTGCTCACGTTGGAAACAACCACTTCCATATATCGTGTATGCTCGTTCAGTCGTGAAAGAGTCGACTGAAGACTCGCATTGGCTTCACGAACTTCTTTCTCCGATTTCTCGAGAGTTTCTGACATCGAGTTGAAGTTGCCAATCAACTGATTGAGTTCCGCCGACCCAGAAGACAGCTCGACCCTTTGATAATCCCCTCGGGCGACTCTTTGCGTGGCTTTGCCAAGCTCTTCAATTGGAATAGAGAGTTGTTTCGCAAGATAAAACCCGAACCAAGTTGCCCCT
>JAPKGD010000516.1 GCA_026648125.1 Bdellovibrionales bacterium
CGTAATTGCCTACCGAGTTTATCCAAATTATTCCGCTTTGAATGGCTCGATCCACCTCTGTATTGAAGACGCCCTTGCCGTCAAAGTTATTACCGAATTCGCGGACGATGGGGTAAACGATCAAATCCACTTTTTGGCGAATCGACTCATCAATGGCCAATCTAAAATTGGTGATTCCATTGGTGGTAAATAGCAGAATCTCTGGGGCCAATTCTCTATGGCGGCCCTGGTCTGTGGCAAATGCATAGAGAGTTTCGGCCATCTTTAAGCCATGTGGGATGGCATCGGGCTCGGGGTCTTCGACCACGCCAGGAAAGTATCTCACGTCCGCGGGAAGAGTTTTACCCCGTGCTTTTTCGTAGTCGCCAAAATTAATATCAAAAATAGCAACCTTGATCCTTCTCCGTCCCACTCGGGGGCTCTGGTAGATAGAGTAAAATCCTGAGCTTTTTGCGAGCGAGCTGAAATTCTTTAAATCTTGGAAATCAGGAACGAGGTTTGCGCGCTCAGCTTGGCTCAGAGCGCCCCATGCGGGGGCGCTCATCATCAAAGTGTAGAGTAAAATAAATCTCATATGCTTTAGTACCAGCAACAAGGGCGGGCGTAGTAAGGGGGATAGTAGTTGTAGTAGTTGTAGTAGGAGTAAGCGTAGCCACCGTACCAGTAAGAATAGTATGGCCTATAGGCATAGCTGTAACCGGCATACCAGTAACTGGGGTAATAGAATCCGCCACGGTAACCTACATAGAAATACCAAGTCTCCTGTCCGCGGTCTTGATCAAGCTCAGCCAGCGGTGAAGAGCCGCCATCCTTACTATATGCGTACGCAGTATCCATTTTAACGGCTCTAAAACTGAGATCGTTTGTCAGAGCTTTGGGCTTGAGGGTTTCTTTCGCCTGCGCGATCTCGATCACACCTGTGCCGTCCTGAACGCGCACCACAACGGTTCCCGGTAAGGATTTGACCCGCTCCTGAACATTCGTCATTTTCTTATCGTGATCCAGCTCTTCACTGGCTAGAGCATTAAGCGTCATGAGACAGGATCCGACGAGCAGTAGTCCGCTTAAAATATTTCGACCCATAGGTCCTCCTTGCAGTTATAGATATGCTAGGAAATCCATAAATCCTTCCGCCCGCATCTGCCAACAAATACTTGATTTAATGCGTTAACAGCTTGAAATTATTCTAGGAAGGGGACAGTTTGTCAGACTTGGCGAGGATCTAAACCTTTGAAAGTGTGCTAACATGTCAAAGATAAGGGTCAATTTTACGAGAGATTTTTTTGAAATGGCATTAAAGCGCTCAGCCTGGATAGTTTTGATTGTGGCCGTCTTCTTTTTGGAGAGCGGAAGCGCCCGCATTGTTTCGATGGCCGTGGGCCGAGTCCGTGAATTTGTGGTGACCAGCCGAGAAGTTCAACTCAATGATGCCCTTGAGCAGGTTCTTTATTCGGATAAGCCAGCTAAAATATCCAAAGATTTCGACAGCTCTTCGTTTTCAAAAAAGGTGACGGCCGTTCTTTTAGAATGGGTGGTACATCTGGAAGCGAAGAACCTCCAGGTGGCTCCAATTTCTGCGACGGAGGTCACGGCGGCCCAGGCTCGGGCGGAAAAGGCTTTGAAAGGGAATTCTACGTGGAAGGCTCTGCAACCAACGAAACGTGAAATTGAGGGGATCATCAGTCGAAAACTGCAGGCTAAGAAATTCATTCGTTTTCGTGCGGACTCGTCTGTCCTGCCGGTGAGCGACCAAGAAGCCCAGCGCTACTTTGAACAAAATCGAACTCGCTTTGGGAATATGCCCTTTGAGAATTTTCGCGCCAATATTAAGACTTTTTTGGCCCGGGAACAGGTGGAATCGCGGCTGAAGGATTGGTTTGAAGTTTTGCAGTCGAAGTACCAAGTGCGAAATTTCTTGGCGGAACTTTGAGCCAAGAACTCGTCATTCAGAATCTGCAGGTTGCAGATGTTGATACAATCTACGACTTATTAGAGCAGGTCTATCAGGCCCCCGAATTTCCCTTAGGAGGAGCCTGGTCGCGCCGGCTGCTGGAGCGGGAGCTCGATC
>JAPKGD010000517.1 GCA_026648125.1 Bdellovibrionales bacterium
CTAGCCAATCCTGAAGTGTAAAAATCGTTTGATTGACGTGGCGAACAAGAAAATCAAAAGGCATTTCGTTGGTCATTCTCATATAGGCGTCTCGAAACAGCTCAAGTATCCAATGCAACTGCTCAGGGCTATGTAATGATTTAACTAAATGATTGATTTCCCCATCGGTCATTTGTGCAAAAGCGGGGTCATGAATAGTTGCATTTAAAATGGAATGCCAATCTTCCACTCGATGATGAGACTGCTGGCTCAATTTCTGCGCTAAGGATTGTAGATCGATCAAAGTTGCAAACCCCTGGTTGAAAAATTCGTCAAATCAAATTGGGGCGCAACCATTTCTCCGCTTCATTAAGTGACCAGCCCTTTCTTTGAGCGTACTCGGCAAGCTGATCCCCTCCGATGGGCCCCACGCTAAAGTATTTCGCTGCGGGGTGGGCAAAGTAAAGTCCCGATACGGAGCTCGGAGGCATCATGGCAAAAGACTCCGTCAACTTAACGCCTATGGCCTTCTCCGCACTCAAAAGCCTCCAAATCGTTCCCTTTTCTGAATGGTCTGGACATGCCGCGTACCCGGGAGCTGGACGTATGCCTTGGTATTTTTCGTCCAAAAGCTCCGCTATGCCCAGTGAGGGCCCACTTTCAATCCCCCAATTTCGCCTCACCTTTTCATGTAACCACTCGGCTAAGGCCTCAGCGAGTCGATCTCCCATGGCCTGAGCAAGTATCGCATTGAAATCATCGTGTTGAGAACGGAACTCCAAAGCGAGAGCTTCTACGCCCTCTCCCATGGATACAGCAAAGGCTCCAATAAAATCCTCTTTTGCTCCACGGGGAGCAATGAAGTCAGAAAGACTCAAATTGGGTCCCTGGTTGGCCTTTGCCTCCTGCTGACGCAAAAAGTGTAGACGAGAGAGTTCTGTCGTCGGCGAATTTGGATCGAACACAACCACATCGTCTCCGCTCGAAGCGGCTGGAAAAAGACCGTAAACAGCTTTTGGCTTAATCGATGCATTGCTCATAAACCGCTCGAGCATTCTTTGTGCTTCCGCAAAAAGTTCTCGGGCTTGGGTGCCATATTTGGGATGCTCGAATATATCTGGATATTTCCCTTTAAGTTCCCAAGTCCAAAACAAAGGTGACCAATCGATATAAGGAACTAGATCTTGGACCTTTATATTCTCTTCTGTGACCACTCCTAATTGCTTGGGGCGAGGAGCAACCTGACTCAAATCGAGCTTTAATGAATTCTTCCTCGCCTCTAAAAGAGGAAGGCGCCCTTCTCCCTTTTGCGACGCTTTCAATTGATGTTCACTACGAATCTCAGAGTACTTGGCTTTGACTTCCTTGCTGTACTTCGCACCTTCGCTCTTCAAGCGACCAAGCACCCCCACTGCGAGTGAGGCATCAGCGACATGCAAAACTGGCCCCGAGTAGTGTTCATCAATTTTCACCGCCGTATGCGCTCGACTTGTTGTGGCTCCGCCAACAAGAAGTGGAATTCTTAGGCCCAATCGCTCAAATTCTTTTGCGTTAAAAATCATTTCATCGAGAGAGGGTGTAATCAATCCACTGAGGCCCACGAAATCTGGCTTTTCTGATCTGATGCAATTTATGATTTTTTCGATCGGGACCATCACTCCCAAATCAATAACTTCGTAACCGTTACAAGCCATGACAACGCCAACGATGTTTTTTCCAATATCGTGGACATCGCCTTTGACCGTAGCCAAAAGTACTTTCCCTTGGCTTGACGCTTGGGCTCCGCTCTTTTGAGCCTCCTTCATAAACGGTTCAAGGTAAGCCACCGCTTTTTTCATGACCCGCGCGGATTTGACCACCTGAGGAAGAAACATTTTGCCCGCCCCAAACAAATCTCCCACCGCCTTCATTCCATCCATCAGTGGACCTTCGATGACGGCAAGGGGTGTGTTCAGTTGTTTGAGCGCCTCCGCCGTGTCTTCTTCCACGAATTGATCTAGACCATTTACGAGGGCGTGCCGCAGTCGATCGGAAAAGCCTTGGCTCCTCCATGATAGGTCTTCACTGGTCTTTGATT
>JAPKGD010000518.1 GCA_026648125.1 Bdellovibrionales bacterium
CTTAGTGTTTAGCCCCAACACCGCATCTTTCGCACCAGCATGGCAGGAGTTGCATTGGTTGAGATGAGCTATTTTCTTTTGGACTGAAAGTTGTGAGACCAAGAGGTCTTCAAACTGGGGTATAAGGTGGATTCGGTCCGATTTCGCAGCAATGGCATCGCTCTGATCTCTGCGCCAAAGATAGGTGGCGAAGCGCCAGGCCAAGATGCCTTCGCCAGAGGTAATTTTTTCCATTTCTCGGGTTTCAAGCTTTTGTCCCTCTCGACTTATTTCCTGCCACAGCCGAGTGCCCACAGGATAGATCCATTGACCTTCTTGAGAGATATCAATTCGCTTTCCATTCGGGATGTAAATCCAAAATCTCTCGCTCTCTCCATTGGTTTTACTCGCACCTGAATTCGAAGAGTACTGAACGAGGTTTTTGTAATCGTCAACCAGGCCCACTTCCATTTGCGCTTGAAGAGCCGCAAGGCAGGTCTCCGAAAACGTCTGTGGAGGTAGAACAGTCGCAAAGTCACCGCAATTGGCCTGAATCACTTTGCGATCCGTGCGTGCTCCGACGGGGCCATAAGCTTGAGGGGTGGTGGAGCTAATGGTCGAACAATTTTGAAATCCAAGTAACACGAAGGCTAATAGTGAGGACGAGGTTAACACGCCCATAAACATCGGCCACGAAGTGGATTTCGAATTCTTCATTCCTACGTCCTAACTGTTGTGATTCATTAGCTTATCGGGGAACCCTGGACTCGACTTAAGACCTGCAAAACGAAATATATAGAAAAGCTGGTCAGTCACTATCGTGGAAGGAGTGCCCGCAGGCCAAGCTGTATCTTTTTGAAGCGAAATTAAGGTCGAAGGTCGACTTGTGAGTGGTAAGCGTAGAGGAGACTCCGACCCCTAAGCCGTTGGATGAGTGGCTCAATCCAGCGAAGTTCAACCGCGGGGCATCCCTGACTCATGCCTTGGCGATCTCTTCCTGGGCCAACATAATCGGCGCCGTGCAGAACAATGGCCCGCTCCCGCGCATTGGAGTTCGAATCGCTTAGTCCATCGAGGCGAGCAGAGAGCCCCCACTTGCCAATATAGCTCTCATTTATAAGGTAAAAGCCAAGAGAGGACATGTAGGACTCAAAGATATTTGAAAACTGTTGGGCAGATCCGGTGTCATTGGGGTCGCTCCCTGATCCGTGGGCTACAAAAAGTTGATCCACATTTCCATCATTGAGATTGATGACATAGAGCCGAGGTTGGCTTGAGTGTTGATTAAAATCTATGATGGACAGCCAATTTTGATTGCGGATTAACCCCCGGTTTTCATCAAAAAATTTAAAAGCCTGATCGACGGCAGGCTCAGGGACCGGTTGTGAGGTGATTGTTTCCCAGAGGGTGATGACCTTCACATTTGTATCACCTTCAGAATTGCGTATGGGCTTGTCTCGAAGTGGTCCCAAATAAACCTCACCGCAACCAACGATGAATAAGAAGATAAGGCCTAGTAAGATCCTTGCCATCCCTCATAGGATGGGGGAGGTTTTGCCAAAGATGTAGGTGACAACAGCAGATCTCGACCAAAGTCAGAAATCTTTTTATTCGCCCTTGAGATACCTGAAGCAAACCATTTTAACCAAAGTAGAGTTCCCCGAAACTGGCGTCAGCAAAAGAGCGGCGTCCAATTCTTCTCCGTCCTCCACGGGGTTGGCATAACTAAAATCAACCAGAAGGGTGAGAGTGTGGAGGTCCTTAACATGGAGCCCAGAAATTAAGTCATTGCCGCGAATAGATTCTCGAACCCGTGAGTTCACAGTGGCGACATAACGGGCACCAGAATTGGAAAGTGCCCCGTCCTGACGACTGAATTTTGCCATAGTGCGAGTTCCATAGGCAAAATCTGGGTCCGAGAGAACCATGATTTCAGCACGGCGGGTGGCCGGGGTGCTGGTGGAATTGTAGACAGCCAAAGTGATCGACTCTTCGGTACCCTTGCATACAAAGCCGTCCGCAAAGCTTGTCCCGCTCGCAAGAAATGCCAATGAGATCATTAAAAACTGCTT
>JAPKGD010000519.1 GCA_026648125.1 Bdellovibrionales bacterium
CTCGTAAATACGTTTCATTTTTACCTTCGCTCTCTGGAACCACTAAGATCAAATTGGTGCGAGAGCTGTTCACCATGGTTGCAAAATCTCCCCAAGGTCCATCGAATGGAGACTCATTGGCGTTCATCCACCAGCCGTGAAAGTGCCACGCCAAAAACAAAGGTCTTAAAAGGCTCAGCTGCGAAGAAAAGAAGATGTTTACTTCGCGGCTATATCCGCCAATTCTTCCCTGACAGCGATAGGTATCCAGACCTTTACCCGAAAGATCACATCGAAATCCATGAGACTCGAGTTGCTTGACCAACTCCACTGATTGATCGGCGCCTAAAGGAGCAGATAGAAAAAACATCACGGGCCAAAAGACGAAACCCCGAAGTAATCTCATAAATATCAGCTTGCTCTAGGCTCTGAATGGACTCACTTCTTGATCTCTCCAAACTTTAAATCCTGGACCTTGGCCGAGAAATTCATCACCGCTCGACGTTCGTCTGGACCAAGTGGAGAAGACAGCTTCAAATTATTGATATGCGAATCAAGGATTGGATTGGCATTTGCTGTGGAGGAATATTCCTCTTCTCATTTTCTACCATGGCTGGACAAACGCGAGCCAACTGTGGATGGCCTCGTCTCATCAACTCGGAGTGGAACGCAAAGGCGTTTTATCAAAAAAACCCCTCACCAGGGGTTGCTCGCGAATTAGCGGTTATCGCAGAAATCATGAACGGTAACCTCAGTCCAAAAATGCGCGAATTCAGTACTGTTTCCGAGATGATTCAATTTCGAGGGAGCCCGGTTCAAGTGAATCTTTCTATCTCTAATGACTATCTGACCCTAGGATCGAACGCACAAAGTGTGCGAACTCCTTTGTCGAGTTATGCGGCTCAATATCTCGCGAGCCAATTCGGCTTTGTGCTTCCCACATCTCACATTGTGGATCTTATCTTTACTCAAGCCGATACGCGCTTAGAACCACAGCCGACCGATTGGTACAAACACGAAGGGCAAATGCATCTCGGCCCGAACTATCTCCTTCATCATGAAATGATTGAACGCCAGAGAGCAAACCGCGGTGGGCTCCTCGCCGGACACAAAAAAGATGTGATTTTGACAAACTTATTAGATTCTCAACCTGATCGCGTCGCGATCTACGGCTGGCATCGTAAAAATGGAAGACCCATTCAACCCGTTTCTACTCCGCACAATTTGGACTACGAAGACTATAGTCACGGCATTCGCTTTGTCGGCCCATGGGTCGAACTCGTCGACGAACAAGGGGGCCGGACCTTGATTCCCACCCCCCATGCCCTTCGCGATCCAGTATTGGGAAGGTGGTTGAATGGCGGAGAGGCTCCTCTTCGTGATGTTCGTGCTGCGCGCTCATGTCCTGAAGAATTTCTTAAGGCCACGGGTTTAACGGCCTCTCAATGTCCGCCTCAACCCTCGCTGTGCGATTCGGACTCTAGAATTGAGTTACAGGACTGATGTAACTGGCGAGAAAGTTCAAAGAGCTTGCCAAACCCCAGTCTCCTCATCGCTTTTTCAGAAACTGAGTAGCTCTCGATCACTCGGCGATTTAAATTGGTTGAGTAGATCGTTGCCATACCAACGGCACGAGTGCCCGCAATTAGTGTGGTTCCTTCCACCGGACGCCCCGTGATCGTCAACCAAGCTCCGAGCATTTCAAAAACATGAAAACCCAGTTGCATGCCCCAGCCGCGAAAATTCTCTCCATAGCGAAAGCATCCAATCATGGGTAATTTAACGTGGGTCAAATTCATTTCCTGGCCCGCCTCAAGCTCAGGGTCTGTCACATGAATAAGGGCATCGAACATGGGCCCAACGTCAAACGACAGTCCTGGTGTGCGAAGGCGATGTTGATCGCGATTGATTCGCACATATCCTGTTTCTGACTTAAAATTCACCCCGATATCAATGGACACTCCCCGCCCCCACACAACCCCCCATTTGGGAACCGAAGAATTGAACATCAGATTACCGACAAATGTCATACCCAGACCGTTGGTTCGAGCAATTGACGTCGAATTCTG
>JAPKGD010000052.1 GCA_026648125.1 Bdellovibrionales bacterium
TTCAATCCGGAAAATTAGATTAACGCGAGCAATCAGATCGCTGCAAACTTGATTGGCACCGGCCTCATCTCAGCAGGTCCCCATCGCGATCCCAATCAAATCCATTTACGCGCCTCCCGATTGACATTCCCCTTTCACCTTGATATACCATCGTTCATGCAACGCTCCCCCCAACTTAAATTTGCCGGCAAAGAGCTCGCCTCCATGCGAGCCTTTGGCGGTATTTTAATGAGGCGGGCCGCTTACCGGCGAGCCCGCCCGCTTAGCACCAAGCAGGCGATGCATCTTGTATTGAGGTCCTCACAAGCTGAAGACACATGGAGCTTTTTGACTCCCAAGAACCGCAAGATTATTGATGCGGTCTTAAATAAATTTGCCAATCGATATGGGGTTAGGGTTTACCAGCGCGGAGTCGCCCGGGATCATATTCATTTGCTGGTGCGGATGACCAATCGCTTTGCTTATCGTGCCTTTATCCGAGCACTCACTGGCGCTATTGCATTGAAAGTAACGGGCGCCAATCGCCTGCGCGGATTGAAAAAGCGCTTTTGGGACTATCGCCCGTTTTCTCGGGTGGTGGACTGGGGCCGTGGATACTCGCTGGCGAAAGATTATGTTCTTCTGAATCAGCTCGAAGGAATGGGTTTAATACCCTTTCACCGCGGGCGTCTTTCGGCATTGTTTCGACCTCTACTGAAGGGCGTACGGGAGTCGAGCGCCTGAAATCGTGAAATCGTGAAATCGTGAAATCGTGAAATCGTGAAATCGTGAAATCGTGAAATCGTGAAATTAAACACATCGTTTTCGCCCCAAAAGCAAGACCGATCAAATTCCGATTGATCACCTCTTATCGTCGGGCAGCAAACACACGGTCTTGTGAATGTGAACTGACAAACATTAAGAACCTAAACCTGAAGCAACCTTTTCTCGCCGTTTTGTTTCATTTGACCACAGCAATTTGGTGTGTCGTATTGGGGCCGCCAAGCAAATCAGCAAGGAGCGCCTTATGAAACTCTATTTGGTTCACTGTGGATTTTATGACGACACCATTGGCGAAGGCCTTTACGAAGGGCACACAAATTTTTTCATCGCTGCCACAACTTTCGAAGAAGCTCGAGCGCGCGCAAAAACATTACCCGAATATAAAGCACGGCGCATGCATGTGGATGGACTAGTGGAGATCGAAGTGGTGGATGGATACCGAGTGAAGCTCGAAGGTGTACATGCCCAAGAGGGAAAAACTGTTTTACACAATCAAAAGCATCGCGACCTTGCTGCGCCCACAACACCATAAATTTACCTGATTGGGTGTCCAGTTGTCCGTCGCGCTTGGCAAAGAATCACGGACTTTCATTTCCTCGCGAAAGCGCTCGAAGCAGAAATTTTTTGGTACGCCCCTATGAACAAGCGCTGAGATCCGGGTTATCCAAGCGAGAGGATTTGCGACCTGCGCATCTTCTCACTATAGCGGATTCCTAAGGACTCCGAAAAATGCTGCGAGGAGTGCGCAAATCGAGCGGATGATACCGTGAAAGGTCCGCCGACACGACCAACGACGAGTCCAATCTTCACCGATCCATCGACTCATCCGCCTTTGAGAATTCTCATTTGCATGGGTTTACGCGAATTCGACCTCCTGGCCTCCGCCCCTCGATCACATTTTGCGAATTTTCACTCGCAGGAGGCTTAACATCGGAGCCACCTGCCCTAAACCCGGCCTTGCCCCATGACCTCAAAATATAAGAAAATCTAATGACCCCAGAGGGAATCGCCAATTTTTGGCATTCGTCTTGCTTTTCAATAGGTTAACAAGCGAGGGATGAAATGAGGGGCTTTTCACTGTTTAAAGTTTGGACACTTGTTTTGTTGGTGGGAGTGTTGTCGCACCCCCCGACGTCTGAAGCTCAGGCGAGTCAGCCCTCAGGGGTAATTCAGAACCCTCTCTCGGCAAAAGATCAGATTTGTCTCAAACTTGAGTCACAGTGGGTAAATGCCCCGGATCCCAACAAACTTAGTGGTGCGGCAAAACGCTGTTGGAACGACTTTTTTAATCAGACCCGTGGGATTGACGAAAATAAATGTAAAACCGCCTCCGACGAATTTCAAAAAGCCCGCAGCGCACTTACTACCGCCTGCTCAAAAGCCGGTGGAGTCCTCAACGGGGTAATCAGAGGTCTCGGCGAAGTTGACACTGAGGGAACTCACCTCAACAAATGTGAACGAAATATTGTTCGATGTCTCCACTGCGCAAGCGGGACCACCATTGACTATTATGGCAAATCGATTGGTTGCGGTAAAATTGGTGAGGAGACCGACGAAGATGATGAGAGTGAGACGAGTAATCTCACCACATCGCTTTTGACTTCAATGAATGGGCAAGCCTCGGCAGCAGCTCTCGCAGCAGGAAATCTTGCCGGCATGAAGCTCTCTAAAAAAGATGCTGACGCAGAGGCACTCACTTGTGTCCCAACCCGGGCCGAAGATCTCGAGTCTCTCAAAAAGAGTGTGTCGGAACGAAAAAAGGACCTTCGCGATCAGAGAAAAGAGCTCGTTGAGGCCCAAGCCGACTTAGCCAAGGCCCAGTCGGACTATCAACAAACGCAAAACGAACTCCGTGGCGAATCTGAAGCACTCGAAGAACGATTAAAAGACCGCGTGGAGTCGATTAAGAGAAAGCTCGAAGCCGCCGAGTCAAAGCTGACAGAAACAGTGGCAAAGCTCCAGGCCGAATTTGACAAAGGCCAAGCCGAAATCCAAAGAATTCAAAGACAAAAAAACCAGGCAGAAATGGCCTTGGTCGAAGCCCAGGCCAATCTTGATCGCCAGTGCCATGCAACCGCACTTAAACAAATGGATGACCACCGAAAAGAGCAGCGTAAGCTCATGAAAAAGAAGCTTTATACGCCCGGTGGTTTTAACTCAGTTCTTTCGGGCAGCGGAAAAAGTGAGAGAGAAAAGGATCGCGCTCGAGTTGCGGGTTATTACAACGATTGTCGAGCCGACGAGGCCTATCGCTCTTCACTCGAATCCGCAAAGCGAGCCAAAGCTTTTGCGATTCAAACCGCCGATGGCGAAATCGCAATTATTCAACAAGGTATAAGCCGTATCCAAGATGCGGTAAAACAGCTTCAGACGACGGAAAGAGAAAAGGTCAACCAGCAAGCGCTAAAAGAACTTCAACTTGAACAGGATGCCTATACGAAAAGAGTTGATGCTCTTAACCGCAAAGTCCAATTGGAATCCCAGCGGTTTCAGCAGGACATTTTGAATCGAAACCAAAAAATTGCGCTTCTCAACAGTCAGCTCGCCGACGACCAAAATGAATTGGACGATGAGTTGGCTCAGCAAAGAATGATCCGCGCTCGAGCGGGGTCAGCCACCCCTGGAAAGCCCGGATCCGCAGAAGAAGCCATTGGCGCATTTGGAGAAGTTCGTCTTAAAGCCATCGCCTATGCGGCCGCCTGCTGTATTGAGGGCGGCGAGGGAAGCACCTCCGACTGCACGAGAGCTTGTCAGATCAATGGAAAATCAGCGAATGATGCAGAATGCAAATTAGCAGATTCTAAGCGTCTAGAGAGCCCTCCCGAATTCTCTGGAAGCGCCAAATAAGTCAGACGAGAAGGAACGCAGAAATCGAGCAAAAATGCACATAGACCATTGAACGAACAAAATCTGGCTCGACCACCTAACCCTCAACCCGCCTAATGCGGAGCATCTTAAGAGCGTTAAGGCTCCGCACAGCACCCCAAACCCCTCAACACACCCTCTCTCATCTTGAGGATTGACCCCACCTCTGATTATACTGGCCCGTCATTATTATGCTTTGAATTAGCATCAGCTTGAAGGCGCCGGCGTACCCATAATGCGCCGAAGACCTCAAAGCGCGGAGGGCCCATCATGAACATGAAGAAGCTTATCGCCGTTGGCGTCGGACTTGTATTACTCGGCATTGCCGGCGCCGCCGCTCTGCTTGTCGCCGTGAATTCCTCACTGCCTAACTTGATCACGGTTCAAGACTACGAACCGCTCCTGGTCTCTGAAGTCTACGACCGCGACGGCCAAAAAATCGGCGAGTTCTTTCGCGAAAAGCGCATGCTTGTGCCCTACGATCAAATTCCCAAAAAATTGGTCGAAGCTTTTATATCGGCAGAAGACTCCTCCTTCTTTCAACACGAAGGTCTCAACTATCTCGCCATTGCCCGCGCCTTTTTTGCAAACATCAAAGCGGGACGAAAGGTACAGGGTGGATCGACCATCACTCAGCAGGTCGCGCGCTCCCTTCTCCTCAGCTCTGAAAAGACCTACATCCGTAAAATTAAAGAGGCTCTTCTTTCTCGCCGCATGGAAAAGAACCTCAGCAAAGAAGAAATTCTCTATCTTTACCTCAACCAAATTTACCTGGGTCAAGGTGCTTACGGAGTAGAAGCTGCCTCCCAAGTCTACTTCCGTAAACCCGCACACGAGCTCACCGTGCCCGAGTGCGCCTTGCTGGCTGGACTTCCTCAAGCTCCCAGTCGCTATTCACCCATTGGCAACCCTTCCCGAGCGAAAGAGCGACAACGTTACGTGCTCGCTCGCATGGCTGAAGAGGGCTACATCAGCGAAGAAGAGGCTCAGAAATTTATTAATGAGCCCGTCAAAGTCTACGTGTGGAAAAACTATAAAGAGCTTGCACCCTTCTACTTAGAAACGCTTCGCCAACTTCTCGTTGCAAAACTGGGCGAAGAGGTGGTGTTAGATCAGGGTATTAAAATCTACACCGGCCTTGATCTCGCCAAGCAAAAGGTTGCTCAAGATCAGATGCAAGAGGGCTTAAGAGAGCTTGATAAACGCCAAGGCTTTCGCGGACCAATCAAAAATTTGCAGACCCCTGAAGGCGTTGCCGAGGTTCTACTGCAGACTCGAAATGAGCTCATCGACGATTTTTCTCCCGAGCGAATCCTAAAGCCCGATGGAACCATCGAAGAAAAAGGTCCGCTCAATCTCACCGGAAAGAATGAAGCCGGCGAAGAACTGCCCAATCTCCCCCCTTACATTAAAATTGGCCAGATTCTCAAAGGGGTTGTCACCAATGTGGACGACCAATGGGGTCTTGTGCAGGTGCGCTTTGCTGAAAGTAAGGGTCTCATTGATTTTGAAACCATGAAGTGGGCGCGAAAGCCCGACCCCAACGTGCGCTTTGATTTTGCACAAATTAAGAAGCCTAGCGAAGCCCTTAAAACCGGTGATGTGATTGAAATTCGCCTCACCGGAAAAACTTTTTATTCGAGCCGCCTCAATAAAGAAATTGCGGACTGGAAAAAGAATAATAAAAATCAGCAACCCGAAATTCCCGAGCTTAAAGACTTTGCCTTACTCGAACTTGAGCAGGAGCCCATCGCTGAGGGAGCGCTTGTCTCGATTGACGAGAAGACCGAGGAGATTGTTGCTCTCGTCGGTGGCTACGATTTTTCTCGCTCCCAATTTAATCGCGCCCTTCAGGCCCTCCGGCAAACTGGGTCGTCGTTTAAATCATTTGTTTATGCCTCAGCGCTTGATAAGGGCTATACCCCCGCCAGTATCCTCTTGGACGTTCCTCTGGTTTATGAAGAGCAAGAGAAGGCCCAGGGCGAAGAAGGGCAGGACCTTAACGCCTTAGCCACCAAGAAATGGCGTCCCGCAAATCATTCAAAAAGTTTTTCTGGTGAAGTCTTGTTCCGCAACGCTTTGATACGTTCATTGAATGTGCCCACTGTAAAAATCATCGAAGACATCGGCGTTGACTGGGTAGCCACCTATGCTCGCCGACTTGGAATCTTTAGCCCGCTCAATATGGACTTCACTCTGGCTTTAGGCTCAAGTGGCGTTACCGTTTATGAGATGACACGGGCCTTTGCCACCCTCGGGCGCATGGGCCAGAGAGTCACTCCTGTACTTATCCACAAGGTTATAAACAGGGCTGGAGAGGTGCTCCTCTCAGACGTCTCCCTTGATGAGCGATTCACCACTGAGATCGATCGCGCCAACGAAGAGCTAGAAAAAAAGCGTACACTTGCAGAAGCCGAAGCTGTCACTACAGAAGGCTCTACGGCCGAAGGGGGGGACACTCCTCCGCCGGAGCAGAAGAAGCTTCAATCACGAAAAGTTCCGCCCATATTTTTTAAAGACAGCAATCAGCTCATGCGGCCACAGACCGCTTATGTGGTGACTAGCATCCTTCAAGGCGTGGTTGATGAGCCCGGTGGAACTGGTGGCGCCGCTCGCTCACTCGGGCGCCCTGTTGCTGCAAAAACGGGTTCCACGAGCGGCTACTATGATGCTTGGTTTATTGGCTATACACCCGATATCGCAACCGGAGTATGGGTCGGCTTTGACGAGGAAAAATCCCTCGGCAAAGGAGAGGTTGGCGGGCGGGCAGCCCTGCCCATCTGGCTTGGTTACATGAAGGAGGCCCACGAAGGACTTCCTGCGCGATCCTTTGCGGTTCCTGATGGCGTTGTTTATGCCAACATCGATAACGAAACTGGAAAGCTGGCTTCCGCTTCAAGCAAAGAGGTGGTTCGACAGGCCTTTGTGGAAGGTACAGAGCCTCAAGTGACTGAGACCGAATCACAGAGCGATGAGACCCAGCAATTTTACAAAGAGGACCTATCGCAATGAAGAGTATTCGCCTATGGGGGGCGAGACAGAATAATTTAAAAGGCATTGAGGCCGAAGTTCCTCTTTATTCTTTTACTGTTGTTTGTGGCCCAAGCGGGTCGGGAAAAAGTTCTCTCGCCTTTGAAACTCTCTATGCCGAGGGCCAGCGGCGCTATGTTGAAAGTTTATCCAATTATTCTAAGCAGTTCCTCAACAAGGCTCCTAAACCTGACTTAGATGGAATTGAAAACATTCCCCCCGCCATCGCCATTGAACAAAAAAATTCGGTCAAATCCTCAAGAAGCACAGTTGGCACAACAACAGAGACCATTGACTACTTGCGCCTGCTTTATGAAAAGGCCGGCCGCGCCTACTGCCCAAATCATCATATTCCCTTAGTCAAAGACACGCCTTCAGATGGCGCAGACAAAATTATTTCGACCTTCGAGGGTCAACGCGGATTTATTCTCGCGCCCGTCCCTGAAGAGGGGCGCTTGATGGTGGACAAAAAATTGCTTCAGACCCTCATTCAGGATGGTGTCTTAAGAATTTACGTCCCTATAAAACAGTCTGCGGAGCCCAAGAAGAAAAAGACCGCCGGGCGAACCGCAAAGAAGGCTTCAAAGTCCAAGGCCAAAGAAGATGAGGCATCAAACGAGTCACTAAAGCTTGAGACCGTCGCACATGTAGAGGGTCAGATGTTTGGGCAAGAAGAGCTTGGACAAGTCCTCGAGCTGACAGATCCCATGATTGTCAAAAAGGGCCTTCCAAAGGGACTGTTTTACATCGTGGTGGACCGCATGGCTTTTCATGCAAGTGAAATTGGTCGCCTTGTGGATTCTCTCAGTCAGGCTTTTCGGCTTTCGCTCAAATACTCAACTCAAGTGCTTTCGGGGCAAGCCATCATATTGACCGTCGATGGCAAGCGCCTGATGGTGAGTGAGGATCTGAGCTGTTCAGTTTGCGGTTATCGCTTTCCCGCGTTAACTTCGGCCTTTTTTAGCTTTAACAGCCCTGTTGGGGCTTGTGATAAGTGTAACGGCTTTGGCAACACCTTAGATCTTGACCCTGAAAAGGTCATACCAAACCCAGCGTTAAGCCTTTCACAAGGAGCCATTGCTCCTTTCGCCATGCCCTCGGCCACCTATGATCGGCGTCAGCTTAAGGCCTACTGCAAAAAGCACGACATCGATCTTCATACTCCTTGGCAAGATTTAAAAAAGGTTCATCGCGATGCCATTTGGGAAGGCAACGATGAGTTTTATGGGGTCAAAGGTCTTTTTGAGTATTTAGAAACAAAAAAATATAAAATGCATGTACGCGTGTTTATCTCTCGCTTCAAAAGCCCCTTCACATGCAAGGCCTGCCATGGCACTCGTCTTAAGCCTCAAGTGCAACAGGTCTTACTTGAAAAGCTTCCGATCACAGAGCTCACTAAAATGACCATCGAAGATCTATATGCTCACGTGATGAAACTAAAACTCTCCGGTGCTACCGAAGAAATCTGCCGCGAGCCTCTTCGGCAAATTCGCGACCGCTTAAAGTTTTTAATCGACGTGGGCGTAAGCTACATCACTTTAGATCGGCCAACCAAAACTCTGAGTGGTGGCGAATACCAACGCCTCAACTTGGCCAATCAGCTCGGTATGGGGCTTTCGCAAACTCTTTATGTTCTTGATGAGCCTACTGTGGGACTGCATCCACGTGATAGCGAACGCCTCGTCCACGTTTTAAAGCAATTGCGAGAACAGGGAAACACATTGGTTGTGGTGGAACATGATCACGACGTAATTCTTAACGCCACCAACGTTATTGAAATGGGACCTGGCTCTGGCCATCTCGGCGGCGAGGTTATCTTT
>JAPKGD010000520.1 GCA_026648125.1 Bdellovibrionales bacterium
TCCTGGCGCTGCAGCGGATCAGCCGGCGCGCCCATTTCCACGCCGTCGAAGCCGTCGTTTTTGATCATTTGCAGATTTGCCGCAAGCGTGGGCTGTTCCATGCCCCACATACCGCGGATGAATTTTAGTTGCATGATTTAATTGAGAAGTGAAGTCAGGCTTGAACGCAAAGCGTTAATATGGCATTTTGACCGATTACATCCAAGCCTGACTTCGCCGGCTTGGACGCACGCATTGAGATATATTTTGATCCATTGAGTCCAAGCCTGGCTTCGCTGGCTTGTTATCTCGGAAACCTCATTTCTCTTTCAGGTAATGGCGGAAAACCTGCATGCGGCTCGGTTTGATACCAATATGCCACCGAGGAGATATCATCGGTCAGCGGTTGATACTGCCGCGTTGGCCACCAGCCCAAAGCCTGAATCGTCACGCGCAAATCTTGTGAGAAGCGGATGGGATCCGTTACATGCCAGCGATACATCGCATGCTTGGGAATCTCATTGGCTTCCTTGCGCCAGAGCGGATAGCCGAGGAAAGGTGTGGAATACGTTTCACCGAAGCACCACGCGCCGCCGAAATAATCTTCCGTGCCGGTGCCGCAAATCGTCGGATACTCGCCATCGCCATCAATAAAAAATTTCACTTCACCCTCACCCCACCAACCGTTGGGATCTTTTGCTATGGGTGGCCACTGATTTGGCTTTGACCCATTTGTTGAGACGCCGAGATTGTGAGGGCTTAGGCGACTTTGCCGCTGACCTCAGAAATGATGGCGAGATCGTGGTAGTTGCATACCGAGCACTTAATCATTTCAGCATCTCCGATGATCTCAGCGACAATGAGGGGGCTATCGCAAAGAGGGCAGGAGGGGCCGGCCTCAGGACCAGCTGCATTCAAAATCATCGGCTTTAAATTAAAAAGTTCAAAGCGTTCGCCCTCAAATCCCTTAATTGTGTCCACAGCCCCTTGGCTTTCAATTGTGAGTGCCTTGAGCGTGTCAGAATTTTCCTTCAGGAAAGGTTTGGTTGCGCAGATGGAGTTGGGGCTGGCCCGTGAACAAAGTCTTGCGGCGAGATTAACTGAGTCTCCAACCGCGGTGTAAGTGCCGCGCTTTGCATTGGGAAAGAATCCAACGAGCGCATAGCCAGTATTTATTCCAATGCGAATATTAAATTGGGCCCGCCAACGCTCAGAAAAATAGGGTCTCTTTTTTTCGACCATTCTTAAGATATCCAGACATCCGGCCAAAGCTCGTTTGGAATGATCCCCTTGAGTAATTGGGGCATTTGAGAAAGCCAATAATCCATCGCCAAGGTAGGTTCCAATGGTCACATCGTGGTGCAAGAGAATATCAATGCAGCTCGAAAAAAATGTGGAAATCAAATCGGAATAATCAGCAAAATCCAACCTACTTGATCGGGCGGTGCTATTTTCGATATCGATAAAAATGCAGGTGATTTGTTGGCGTTTGCGATCTGCGAGATCTAAACTTCCACCCTTTACGGCATCGATAACTTGAGGTGAAAACTGCATGGCAAGCTTTTCTAGAAAAATGCCATGCCGGGTTTTATCTTCGATCACTTGATCCTTGGTGTCGATTTCGTGTTTAAGTAGGTGTTTGGCCTCGACTTCCTTACGACGAAGTCTAGCGGTAAGTTCATGTGATACCACGGACATAAAAACGCTAGAGATCAAAAAAGCCAAATGGGGGACTAGATGTTCCGCCCTGATGTCTTTATCAAGGGCGAGTGAGACAAAATAAGGGCCAAAAAATATAAGGAGTACAAATGGAATGAGTCGCCTTGGCCAGGGCAGAAAGCTGAGGCCGCCAATTGCAAGGAGCGAGAGCCCCGCATAATAGGATGAAGATGCGCCCCCCGTTCGATATGTGAGGTAGGCAGAATATACACCCAGGTAAAGCCCCAGGAGCAGCGAGGGAGCCGTAAAATGCTTTTTCTTAACGGCATCGAGTTTAAATAGAAGATGCATGATGAAAGCCACTGGAATCACAAGCAAGCGAACAGACAGGAACTCCAAAAGAAGATC
>JAPKGD010000521.1 GCA_026648125.1 Bdellovibrionales bacterium
ACTAGCTAACTTCTTAGTAGAAACATAAGTATCAATGGCCGAAGACCAAGGGCGATAGTCATGCTCGAGCCATGAGAGTGTTCGATAAGCATCGCCATACTGACAGATATTGAGATAGCCAATGGTACGAACCACAAACGACTCTGGCTTATATACAGCCTTAAAATAGGGTGAATGTAAGCTGTACATGTTCCCAATTGCACCCGAGTAGTCTTCAAGTGCCAGCTGGGTCCAGCCTTGTTCCACGAGTCCCTGCACCCAAAACGGATGGTCCTTATCAATCGCCATGTAGAGTGGAAGCGCATCTTTAAACCGGCCTTGAGTAAACTTCATACGGGCTAGATTTATTGCGCTAAGCGAATTGAGATTTTTGTCTGGATTTTTTTGGCTCGCTAACCAACCTCTTAATCCCTCAAGCTTGGCCACAGCTTTCCCCAAATTTCCCAAGCTGTACCACGAAATACCTATGAGATATTGGGCTTGGCCAAAGCGAGGCGAAGCCTCACTCACCTTTTCGGCAAATGACTTAGCCGCTTGATAATTGCTTTCCTTAAATGCGCCCTTGGCAGTTAGAAAGTTGACCTCATCGCGAATTTTTTGGCTAATCAACTTTTGCGCTTTAAAGTCACGGATCAGCTTGGAAAATGGAAGCTCGTGTTCCGCCGGTAGCCCTTGCGCCAACAACTCAATAGCTTCACCCGCAAAATCTGGATTCTCCGAGCGAATAACTGTCGACAGACGCTCAAAGGCAAGAGAGTTCATCTTAAGTTTATGCGCACAGGCCCCAAGGTGGAAAGTCGCTTCGCTCTGAATCTTGGCGTCTTTGCTATCCTTGGCAATGTCTTCAAGGAGACCTAACAAGACATGGCACCGATCACCTTGTGAATAGAGAATTGAGGCTGTGAGCATTTTCAGTTGATTTTCGGTGTAGTTTTTTACCGGCTTTTCTGCAATCACTAAAAGGTCGCCGACTTTGGGCATTGCTTTAGTAATTGACTCCTTAGTAACCACCTTCGCCACACCAAAGGATTTCTTTTCCATGTCCACTGAAGGCTTCGCCGGAACAACCTGCCGGGATGTCAGCGCCTTTACGGCCCCGTCCATGACGAGCTCAGGACTGGGCAAAGACTTTACGTCGCCCACATTTCTCAGCGGAAATTTATAGTCCTTAAGTATAAAGTCCTCCGCCGATAGCGTAGGTTCCTCGCCCACGTCTAGACGAGGGATCTTTTTAAGTGGAGCCATTACCACTTTTGTCTTTCCGTTTTTCAATTTGACGGTTTGTTTGATTTCGAGAGGAAAGATTGGAACTCCGGTTTTAGAGACTTTTAAGTTAGCGCCATGTTTGCGACCGGGCTTGCTCGTTCGCGTGACAGATTGCTGCTTCAGTTGGCGCTGAGCTTCTTTAAGTTCGCTAAAACTCGTGCCTGTATCTGCCGGAGGCACACCAAGATCCACCACAGGCGTTGGCGTTGCCTCAGGGGATGTCAATGTTTGCTCCTCAGTGACTTCCGTTGTTGAAGTTGAGGTGTCGTTAGAATTCGAAATTTCAGTGGATTCTGGAGTGGTGCCATTTGCTGGGCCCCCAACCGTCTCGGCATTTTGTTGAACCGAGGTTGGCGTTGGGCTGGTTTTCGATTTAGCTTTCGTGCCTGTAACGGCAGTAACACCTTTATCCCACCAGTCCTTCACAGTCTCCGTGACTGTAGACCAAGTTGTCGTCGATCGAGTGAGTGCTGGATCCACTTTGGAGTTTTCGACCAATTCATTGGGATCGCTCAAGCCAGCATAACTCGGCACTGAGGCGAGTAAAATTCCGAAAAAGACCAATAAATTTAAACTCCGCATCGTTCTTCTCCTTAAAAGAAGATCGTCACACCCAAAAGAAACTGCGTATTGTCCGTATTCTTGTTTCTCAGTTTTGTGCCACTCGTGACGGGCCCGTCTGTTTGATACTTAACGACCTCTTCTTTAAACCATCTATTTTTAATATCTGCCCGGATCGCAAAGTTCTTATGAATGAAGAACCACTGCGTAACATCAA
>JAPKGD010000522.1 GCA_026648125.1 Bdellovibrionales bacterium
CATGCTGTCGCTCTCCCTTTTCCGGCGCGATGCCAAGTCACCTTTTCGCCGAGTAACTCAAGAACTACTTTGGACAAAAATACGGCTGTAAAAAGCGATGTGATAATTCCACTGACCAAAGTCACGGCAAAGCCTCGTACCGGCCCAGTGCCATAGTAGAAGAGAATGAGCGCAACACCCGCACCGACCAAATTCGAGTCGATAATCGCGGAGTAGGCATTTCCAAAGCCATCTTGAACAGCCATCTTCCAACTTGAGCCCTTTTTAAATTCTTCGCGTATGCGCTCAAAGACAATGACGTTTGCATCAACCGCCATACCCATAGTCAAAATCATACCGGCGATACCGGGAAGAGTGAGAGTCGCGCCGAGGCCCGTAAGTACGGCCAAGAGACAAAGGATGTTTAATGAAAGAGCAAATGTAGCAATGACACCAAGCCATCCATAAAAGCCAACGAGGAACACTGAAATCGCGCCAAACGCCACGAGCCCAGCGAACTTCGCTTTGGCGATTGAATCCGCCCCTAGTGTGGGACCTACGGTTCGCTCTTCCAACTGTTCCAAGGCGGCAGGTAGCGCACCCGCTCGCAGAGTCATTGCAATAAATTGAGCTTCTTTGAAGGTCTCATCCTGGTTGCCACGGTTGAGGTTGATAACCCCATTTCCAGTGATTTTACTTTGAATAACTGGTGCGGACTGCACCACATCATCTAAGACTATGGCGAGGAGCTTTCCTACATTCGCTTCGGTAACTTCTCCAAATCGTCGTCCACCCTCGACGCCAAATCGAAATGCAACCTGAGGAGAGCCACGTTCATCATAGGATACAAACGCGTCTTCGAGCAGATCTCCACCAACATTGGTGTCGTTGCGAAGGAGATAAGCAATTTTGCCAGCTTCAATGGTCTTGGCCGCGGCCGCCTTTTCAAATGAAACAACTGTATTTTCTGGAAGCTTCCCTTTGAGGTCTTCATTCAGTCGCTTGATGTAGGCCGCGTAGGTCATCCCATCTTTGCCGAGGGCGTAATTACCCGCTGTTTCTGCCTCAGTAATCATATTCGTCAATAATTGCTGGTGGTCTTTACCGCCACCGAGTTCGTCACTCACAATTTTAAACTCAAGACGAGCCGTTCGATTGATGAGTTCCTTGGCGCGATCAGATTCTTTAATCCCGGGCAGCTGGACAAGAATTCGGCTATCGCCTTGGGCTGAAATACTCGGCTCAGAAACACCAAATTCGTCGATTCGATTACGAATGACTCCAATCGCTTGCTCAACAACTTGCTTACGCATTTCATTGACCATGGACTCATTGGCCTTAGCCACAATCTCGGTGCCAGAAGTGCTCATTACCTGCAAAAACCCACTGTGGTTTTTCTCGATCAGATCTTTGGCCTTGGCTTCAAATTCGGCGCCATCCAAAAGAACTGTAACTTCGTTCTTTTCTTGGTCACTAACGATAACGTCCTTCACTTTGATGGCTTCGTTTTTAAATTCTTCGAGCATGACTCGAGTGGTTCGAGCCATTTTTTCGTGCATGACTGCCTCGATATCGACACCCATTACGAGTTGCACACCGCCCTGAATATCCAGGCCGTACACGATTTTTCCATGGGCCGGCCACCACGAATTTTCAAAGCTGAAAAAATTGGGTGCCGTTTTTACGGCCGCTCCAATGAGAAGTAGAAATGCTAAAATTGCTCGCCATTTTAAAGTCATGATTTCTTTTCCTCTTGCACGGGGCCAGCAATCTGCGATCGCAAAATACGAATGCGCACATCATCAGCCACTTCTAAGGTGACAAACTTATCCGTTAGACCCTCAATGGTGCCGAGAATCCCACCCGAGGTCAAAACCGAATCACCCCGCTTCAGCGTTCCCAAGAAGTCCTGGTGCTGCTTGGCTCTGCGACTTTGAGGCCGAATCAATAGAAAATAGAAAATCACCAAAACAAAGATAAAGGGCATAAAGGTTTCGAGCATGTTGGGCTTAGCACCGGTTCCGGCCGGCGCAGCGTCTTGCGCATAGGCCACTGCAATGA
>JAPKGD010000523.1 GCA_026648125.1 Bdellovibrionales bacterium
CAGGATCCGTTCCCTTTCCAGCATTTCTCGCCACAACTGGGTTAAAGGATTCAATGCCCCAAAATAATCCGCGAGCCCCCGACTCCACCATAAGCTGAGCCGTTTCAGGAAATTTAACGGCCACGTCAACTCGCGAATATGCCACCCACTCGAGGCGGAACGGCAGAGTCAGAAACATTTCGCAAGTCTCTTCCACCTTCATGCGAGTGTCGTTAAAGCAGTCATCACAAAAGTGATAAACCCTGGTGCCAAAGTTTTCATAGTTATACATCAATTCATCTTTGAGATTGGCCAGAGGTTTTCTGTTTGCCTCTCGCTTTTCATAATGACAGTATTTACAATTGAACGCACAACCTCTGCTTATCTCGAGGGGGAGCGACTCTCCGGGTTGTACCGCCCAGTGCTTTTGCCATTTTGTCGTCGGGCATATTTTTGCGGCACCCAAATCCTTAGCGGGCGGAAGAAGGCGAATTCCCATTTTTTCTATGTATCGAGGTTCTTGCTGGGTCTTAAGCTCTCTACAAAACTCCACAAAGGAGGCGTCGCCGGCGCCGAAGCAAACATAATCAAATTCCTTATAGAAGCCTTTCCGCCAAGCCGCAAACTGCGCTTTCACGCCACCAAGAACGAGTTTGCAGAGAGGGTTCTTTCGAACAATCAGCGCTTTGAGACGCTTCAGCCAAGAATCCAATTCCTCACCCGTAGAAAACCAAAGTTCTCCAGAGTAGTATCGATCAAGACTTTCGGTGCGATGCTTCCTACTTTTTCTAGACGAATCGGAAGGAAACAAAAACGTGGAGGAAATGCCAATCGCTAGTGTTTCACTTGTAACGATGTGTTCTAAAAGCTCAAAAAAATCGTCTCTCTTCACAAATTGATCGATGACGGCTGTCTTAAAACCCGCAGATTGCAAGGCGCCAGCAACGGCGTAGACCCCCATGTATCTCGGTCCACCCAATTCACCATAAACAAAATTGTCGCTTAAAAGTATGACTTCGCACATAGACGAAATGAATGCCCTCCAGGAACTAAGGTTGCTCGGCTGGCTAATTGTGTCAAGACACAGCTTGCGCCCGATCAATTTCACCTTGGCCACCAAATACAGATTGCCTGTGACAATGCCAAAGGTTGCGTGGTGCGCCTTTCAAACACTGATGCTCATGTATTTGAAGATAACCTTTGCTAAAAGTTGTCGAAAATGCCATTTAGACCATCAGGTCGGTGCGGCCATCCCATTTCATTCAGATGCGCAATTGGTTAAGAGCACCTGGCCAATGGAAAAAACTCAAATACAAAGATTTTGATGCACCAGACACCGAAAGAATGCCACCGACTCTTAACCGGTCTTTAAAAGAGCTTGCCGAAATTAAAAATTACCTCCAGGCAATCGAGGGATTTTAAAGAAATCGAACAGTTCATTTACCTTTATTAGAAAATGTAAGGGCCGTGCGGCGTCCACGTTCCAGGTCTTGAACGAGGTCTAAAATAAAGCGCGTTTTGGCTTCATATTTTACAAGGCTTCTTTGTTCACGCGTCGAAAATTCGAGCCGACCATCAAGAAAAAATAACGCCTCATAAGAGAACAAACGATTCATCCAATAATCAGCCCAAGACTCTGCAAAATCTTCGGCGGGCCCTGCTAAGGCATAACTCGAAATCACCGGAAGAAGTCTCAACTGGCTATAGAACTCACGGACCTCAGCAACTGATATTTGCGGTGCATGGAGACGAGTCGCATAACTGGACCCCGCTCTTAATGAAGATGGAAACCTCAGCGAAGCAGTCTCTTCCACATCGATCAGAGCACCAACCTTATTCACCCCGAATTTGGCCGAATATTTCCAAGTATAGGCATGCCAACCCAAGGGAGAGGCCCAACACTCCCAAAAATCGAACCGTTTGAAATCCGGAAAACAAAGACGCCCCTCATCGCCAACTCCATAGCGAAGATCCACCGCATGCCCCAATTCATGAATAAAAGTTGAAGCCAGAGTAAGATCCTCCCCTCTCAAATTCCGAAACAAAGTTTCTACTTTAAT
>JAPKGD010000524.1 GCA_026648125.1 Bdellovibrionales bacterium
AAGGTTGTAAAAAACGGTTGCCACCCAGTCGACTCGTTCGCCGGCGGACTCCAGTGGCTCAATCACCTCTGAAAACGTGGCTTGAGCACCCTTGATTCCAGCAATAGTCGCACGTGCTTGGGTGATCGCCTGATCTAGAGCCGGCACAAAGTGCTCGGCCTTTAACAGATCAAAGTGGATGGCGTTGTGGGGTAATTGGGATGTTTCGATCAATGGATTTTTAGACATGGGCCACAAATATCACAGCCCCGGTCTACGGTTAAGCGATGCTCAAATGGCGCAGCGTGTAAGCCTCTAGTGACAGAGGCTTTCGAGGTTTTGAGCGAGTGCGACAACCTGAGCGGCCATCTCTTTGGGAAGATTTGTGGCTCTCTGTGCTCCCATAAGGTCAAAGGACACGAGCTGACCAGAATCGCCGCGGGTATAGATGAAGTCCTTCAATGTCTTTCTATTGTTCTGCACAAACATCGCCAAGGTATTTCCGAGCTCCGTCTGGTCTGATTTCTTCGCTTTATAAATTGGGAAGGAGAGGCTGTCGGCGTCTTGGGGCTGTTCCGAAACAAGCACTTCGTGACTCTCGATCACGCACTCGTAAAGGCTTCGGCGAATATGAGCAGAGTGAAACTTAAGGCCCGTTGCCTCAGAGCTCTCAAAGAGGACCGAAGTCACTGGCCGAGTATAAATCATCGTTCCAACATCTCTTGCTGAGGCCACCTGGGCCCAGGACAAGAGGGCCGCACCAAGACAACTGGCGAAAAATATTCTAGAGACAGAGCGCAAGGGTGCCTCCTAACCAAAGTGGACCAGCATTTGCTCCAGCGCTTGCGCCAAAGCAATTCGCGGGACAATTCACACCAACCTGGCAGTTCATTGCATAACTTGGGAAAGCACCATTCATGGTGTACCAGCTATTCCAGCCAGGAACGGAATTAAAGTAAGTGACCTTTACGCACATCATTCCCGCGCCCATGACATTCATAGGCACGTAGAAGCTTCCAGGGTATACGTTCGACCAGGTCTCACAACCATTTACAAACTGACCGCCTTGGAACTGATTCCAGGGCATAAACTGTCCGTTTGATCCTGCTCCAAAATAATAAGGAGTACATTGAACAGGTTGGCCTGTGCGTGGATCTACATACCCGCCAGTCTGGTGATTATAGGTGTAGTTAAAGCAGCTGTTTGGTGAAGTCACAAACTCGTTGCCTTTTTTACCACCGCCACCAGGGCAAGCCGTCAAACTGATTAAGGCCGCAAATGCACCGAATGCTAAAATCAGCCGTTTCATACCTTCAAACTCCTTCAAGTTCAAAAATGCATACTCGTCCGTGCCACCTTCACTCCAACAACTATGCCATTTTTACAATGGCATAACTTGTTGAAATCACGTCGTTTTGGGGCATTTATTAGGGCTTTTTTCGGCTCAGAGCCGCTTTTTGTCGTCCTCAAAGGGGCTGTTGCGAGGCTTGAGATGCTCTCGGGTATGGGGCACAATGTCCGACAGAGGGGGACGTATGAACAAACAAATTATCTATATATTATCTGGGATTTCACTCCTACTAGCCGGTCTGCCAGCAGAAGGTGCGTCTACCTATAAACAGGCCCTCGACAAGAAAATTAATGCCTACGTCAATGAAGGGGTCGTAGTAGGCGGACGAGCAGGCGCAGGGTTTTCGCTTCTCAGTGTTCGTCGCGATCTCTCTCCAAAACTAGGGATGGAGAGAATTATTTTGGATCTCGGCGATCTCGAAGGACGTCCGTTGAAAGGAAAAGTGGGATATTTTCAGGCGAGCATCGAGACCAATCCTCCTCGCTTGGTTCTTGATCTCGCTCAGTTGAGTCGATCCGCCGTCACCGAAGGAAAATTAAAGAGAGCATTTTTAAAGTCGCCATTTGTAAGAACCGTCGAGCTGGTCGCGGACCCCGAAGACCGGTCTGCGAGCTTGGTTATATACTTTAAGCAGCCGATGGCGGTGGAAGTTTTTGAGATGCCCTCATATAAAAAGGCGAGTCGAATCGTTATTG
>JAPKGD010000525.1 GCA_026648125.1 Bdellovibrionales bacterium
AATGGCTCTTCAATTTTCTATTCCAGCGTCACTGACATTGAAAAAGAAAATCCCCGCTTTCTGCAACAAGCATTAGGTAACGAGAACAAGGGTTCGTCACCTATCGGCCCACGCCCGAGCTGGGACGGCCAACCTTTTGAACTTTATCGAGCAGAAAAGGATGGAACAGGAGTGATTCGCCTGACGAGCAACGATTACTTTGACGGTGAAATTGATATCTCTCCGATCGGCAAAGGCTACGTTTTTACGAGTTTCCGCGGCGGTCGAAGTCAGCTCCTTCGCGCCTTTGATGAAACAGGATCTAACAACGGACTGACAATTCTCAAAGGAGATGGCCATTTTGCGGAACCTCGATTTAGCCCCGATGGCAAGGATCTCATATTTATTCGTCACCAGGCCGATGGATCGGCTTCCCAAGTTTGGACAGCCAATCAAAATGGCAATCGCCCCAAGGCTTTGACGGCGGGAAAGGGCTTACGTTTTTCACCGAGCTGGTCTCCAGACGGGAAAAATATTTTGTTTAGCTCAAACCAAGCCGACGATGGTGATTTTGAGATTTATGTCATGAGCCGAGAAGGTCGGTGCGAAAGCCGGCTCACCTATCAGCTTGGCAATGACACCTTGCCCGAATTCTCCCCAGACGGAAAATCCATTCTGTTCTCCAGCGATCGCACGGGAAGTCTTCAACTCTATGTCATGCCCTTTTCCCCTCCTGATTGCTCCACACCCTAGTGGCCTAGGCCTTAGGTCGAGGCTCGTGAATTGACGACCACACCCTGCGTTTCGTAGACTAATTCTATGAAGCTCAGGACGAGTTCGCTTAAATTCTCACTTCTCTTTATTGTATTTAGCTTTTTAGGTACGGCCCAAGCAGCGCCCATTCCCGGGACTTCAAGCTCCGTGCTGGTTGGTGCAGACTTAGGAAAATTTATTTCGGAATATGGTTTTACCATTCACGCGGGCGGAACGTCTTGGATTCAGTCGCAACCCCCTAAGGATATCGCGTCTCTTACCACTCTTTATCGGAGCCCCACTCTCAACCAGGGTGTGCAGGCCTCACTCACTGTGCGAGTGGATCGACTCAAGGAAGAAACTTCTCTCAACAGATATGTACGGCAGTGGATGAAGGACTATCCGAGACTGGGATTTGAAGTTCTCTCAAGTAAACCTCTGAGAGTAAACGGGCAAACCGCCCACCTTCTGGATGTGATCAACAAAGCATCCGCAAAGCAACTCAGACAGATTGTCTTTATCAAGAATCGAACGGCGGTCGTCCTCACTTGCCGCGATCATCGTGAAACTTTTGATGAGACCGTTAAGACCTGCAATGAGATCATCAAAAATTTCCACTGGCGTATTTAATTAAAATATCTTCGGCAGCAATAGGGAGAAGCTTTTTATTTGCCAAAAAGCTTCTTAAAAAATCCCGAAACCTTTTGACCAAGACCCGCTGTGGCGGGACGTGCGCTCATCGCTGGACGAGGCCCCTGGTGCGAGCCTGAGCCGCCTCGTTGATGAGGTCGGTGCCCCTTATGATGATGCGAAGGTCGTTGCCCTTGAGCCTGGCGATTTTGGTCGCGACCCTGCTCTCTTTGCGGACCATTGCGATGTCGATGATTTCGATTGCGGCGATGTTTATTTTGAGAACCTTCGCCGCCCCCACTTGCATGTTGTGAGGGTCGACCCTGGCCTTGATGCCCTTGCGGCCGTTCGCCTTCTTTTCTTGGACCCCGTCGCGGATTCGACGAGCTTCCCCCTCCCCCTCTGGAATCCCTGCGCGGACCTGATGAGGGCCGTCCGCCATCTCTACGCCCTTCAGGCCGATCGCGAAATCGACCACCACGCCCACCTTCGCCTTGAGAGGGACCTCTTGGTCGTGCCCGATCATAATCGTCTGGAAACGCCTTCATGTCTTTGACGATTTCTTTGTCGTCAATCCAACTGATTGCGATTTTATGACCCAGATAATCTTCAATTCGCGCCAAAGCATCGACATCTCGATCACTCACCAA
>JAPKGD010000526.1 GCA_026648125.1 Bdellovibrionales bacterium
CTTCGGAATATTGGTTTGAAGCCTTAGAAGAAGAGGCCTGGTCCTACATTCGCCTCGGTCAATCTGACAAGGCGTTAAGCAAACTGACCACATTGATGTCTCCCGTATTTCAAACCTGGGTTGGCCCAGAAACCTTTTTTGCAGCAAATTACAACGCGCTCAAAGTCTGCGACTACTCACGAATATTTTCGAATGGAAAACTGTTTAAAGAACGCCACCACCAGCGCATCTCTGCCCTCGAATCCCTTTCAGCGTCGGGCATAAACCCCATGCTTGAATCGGTGATGCAAAGACTTGAAAGTGGTGAGCTCAACTACTTAGCTTTCGCCAAAGAAGCTCCGCAAATGCCCCGCTTTTTCTGGAGAGATGAGTTCCTTCGCCGACACATCAATCTACTGAAGGAAATCAAAGCACAAGGGTCAGACCAAGCTTCAAACGAAGAAGCAAAACACACTCGTAGTAAAATGAAAGAACGCCTTCAGGCTCTCGCCAAAGCTGAGCTCACGGAATACAAAACAGTCATTCAAAAATTGCACCTGATTGAAGCGGAAGTTATTCAGCGCATGTACCTCGATGAGTCGCTTAAAGGTGAGCGCCCCGAACTTTCAAGCGCAAAGTCAGATCCCAATGTTTTGACTTTTCCGCAGTCCGATGAGCTTTGGATTGATGAAATCGACAGGTATCAGGCCAAAGTCAAATCGTGCCCGCAAATTAAGGAGGCCAAATTATGAAACGGCTTAACCTTCTCAAGGGGCTAACACTCTCTTTTGCTGTCTTTACTCTTATCGGCTGCCAGGGAGAAAGCGAGCAGCTTGCTCCCGCCCCCGTGGACTACGGCACGGCCCAGCGACAAACCGACGGTGTCAAAAAGGACATTAATCCCCAAGTCGACATTCTCTTTGTTATCGACGACTCCGGAAGCATGAAGGCTCATCAAGCGATGCTCGCCAAAAACATAGATCGCTTTGTCGAGGGGTTTGGTAAGAATTCACTCATCGATTTCCACATCGGCGTTATGTCGATCTGGGACTCTCAGCGCTATGGCGAATATGACCTTGAGGCAAATAAAGTTGTCCGGGAGGGTCTAGTCCCCGCCATCGGAATGGATGGAAAGCCTCAATTTGACCCCATCGGACACCTCCGCCCCATCAAAGTTCCCGCTGGCCAAGAAGCCAGCCTCAAGGGTCAAGCCGGAAACTATGTCTCTAAAGGCGAGAGCTTTGTTGAAATTCTCAGAGAGACTTTAAAAATTGGCGTACGTGACTACCAAAAGCAGACAACCTTCAAAAAAGAAAAGGTTGATGGCAAGGACGTTGAGAAAGTGGCTAAGCTGGCCAGCGGCCCAGAGTACGAAGAAGTGTTTACTCCTGTGCTGGCTGGTTTAAGGACGCCCGTTCTTGAGACCTGGAACAAGGGTTTTTTGCGAGAAAATGCACATCTCGTCATTGTCTTTGTAACTGATGCCAACGACGCGAGCCAAGTGACGGCGAGCCAGCTTTATCGCTTTCTCTTGAATCTCAAAGGTCAGGACAATTTCACAGTTTTTGGCGTCATTAACCCCACCGATCAGCGACTTAATTGCGCTCGAGATCCGAGTGGTCCTCCCCGAAAAATTGAGGACCTCATCCGTCTCACCAATGGACGAGTTCTCAACATGTGTTCGAACTATGCCAATGACCTCGTAGAAATTGGCAAAATGATTCAAGACCGAACGCTTCGTGAAATCCGCGTCAAACTGGAATCACTCCCCGTGGTCGAATCCATTCACCTGACCTACGGTAGCGACACTATTCAGCCGGGGCAATGGACCGGTTGGACTTACGATGGCGAGACCAAGACAATCATCATTCGTGGTGCAGCGAAGTGGAGCTACCAGCCAGGAGCAAAAATTCAGCTCCAATTTGAGCCTGTGGATCCCAGTCGCGCCTCGTCGCATTGCATTGGCTGCGCAGTGGTTGGAAAGTAAGAAACACTGACAGCGCTACGCCTGCGGTCTATATAGTCCCCCAA
>JAPKGD010000527.1 GCA_026648125.1 Bdellovibrionales bacterium
CGCCAACTAGTCCATACCTTCCGGGTTCAACGGGTGTAGCTGATTTTCAAAAGAAATTTCCTCAGGCCACCATTGATGTGGGAGTGGCTGAAGCCAACATGGTCAGTGCGGCCATAGGTCTTTCAAAAGAAGGATTTATTCCGGTGGTTGACACCTTTTCGCAGTTTGCGGTGACCAAAGGGAACTTGCCGCTCATCATGGCAGCCCTCTCCCAGGGGCCCGTGATTGGGATTTTTTCTCACGTCGGATTTCAAGATGCCGCAGACGGCGCTTCTCACCAGGCGCTCTCGTATTTTGCGGCCACACAATCGATTCCTTACACGGACACCTACGCCTTAACGTCGTCCGATGAGGCAGAAGCCTTAGTGGGTGAGGCGATTGAGAAATTTGCTCAAGAGCGAAAGGCCGGTCGAGTTCCTCGCTCCAGCTTGTTCTTTTTAGGAAGAGAGAATTTTCCGCGCCGCTATTTGCCCGAAAATTACAATTATGAATTGGGCAAGGCCCAGACCATCAAAGAAGACGTGAAGCCAGGTAAGACCGTGACTCTCATCGCGGCGGGAGCGCTTTTGGGTGAGGCCCTAAAAGCAGCAGAGCAGCTCGGCCAAAAAGGTATTGGGACAATCGTGATTAACCCTTCTGCCACCAATCGGCCAGATGTCGCAACCCTTGCCAAGGCGCTTGATCAGAGCCAGGGAAGAATGGTCACAGTTGAGGACCATCAAGTTTTGGGCGGAATGGGAGCAGTTATTGTTCACGCTCTCGTTCAGGCGGGTGTTTCGGTTAAAGTTCGCTCGTTAGGCGTCCGTGATGAATTTGGCCAGAGTGCTTACTCAGCGCTTGAACTCTATCGCAAGCATGAGATGGACTCAGGAGCCATTGTTCACGCCGCTGTAAGCCTAATTTAAAGAATTAGGCTTTATCTTTTTCGGATTGCTTTGACGCCGAGGCCTGACCTTGCTCACCCTCACGGATTTGTTCGCGCCGTGTGGAGTTCGTGACGTCAATTTCGGGTTCTTCGTTCATGCCCTTTTTAAATCCACGAATGGCTTCCCCGAGAGACTTTCCCAGGTCACCTAAGCGCGAAGGTCCAAAGACCAAAAGGACAATTGCTAAAAGAATCAGTAGATGCCAAATGGACAAGCCACCCATAAACAAAACTCCTTATGTTATTTGGGTATCATCTTCTGTAGGAACTAGTCCAGCCGGAACCATCTCGGACTCGACCTGTTTTCGACGTCTTCTGCGCCGGCGCCGTCTCGAATCATTGGGAAGTGAGGCAAGTTGACCTTGCGCTTGGTCCAAACTCTGGTGCCAAGCCACCACATCCTTTGCGGTCAAAACATAGTCACGCTCGGCCAAAGTCAAAGCAAGAGGGAAGGCCTCATTGCGAAGCACGGCCAGCTGCCGCCTCGGCCCACGCCGAATAAACTCTTCCACTTTTTGCAGTGAACTTTGCATATGAAGAGCTTTACAGATCAAAGCTTGTTCATGTTTGAAAATGCCAAGCTCATCGCGCATGAGGGGTTTAAGTTGTGGGTGTTCTTCCCATTCGCTGGTGATCCAGCGCCGGCCCCATTGCTCGGCGACGTAGGCCGTCGAGCCACTGCCGCAGGTCGGGTCGAGCACGAGGTCGCCAGGGTCGGTGGCCATGAGGAGGCAGCGCTGAATGACTTTCGTACCCGTTTGCACGACATACACTTTTTGATCGGTGAAGCTACCCGTCCCCGTATCGTTCCAAATATTTGTAATCGGGACCGACGGATAGTCTTCGAGCATTCGGACGTATTGAATGCTCGAAGCTGACGTTGGGAAGAGACGGTCAGCTTTCGCGAGACGAGTCAAGCCGGAAATATCAGTTGCAAACGTTCGCTTTCCCGGCGAATAAGACCTGCCTCGAAACTCAAATGACCGGACGTCGGCGTCACGCGCAGGTCGAGCGCTCGTTATGTTGTCTGAGTGGAACACCTGCGCGCCAATTGGTATCGGAGCCTCACCCTCACGC
>JAPKGD010000528.1 GCA_026648125.1 Bdellovibrionales bacterium
GTGGACCAAATGGTGGTTTGGCATCGCTCGATGGATCCGAACCAGCAGCCGATGTTTTTGCTGATTACACAATTTAAGTCTGGGGCAAATTCAGTGATCGCCGTCGGATTTGTTCCGTCGACAATCATGTACGATGCAACCACTGCTTTCTTAAATCGTGATGCAGAAATGGCTGTGGTCAACTCGAATGGCTTTGCGATCGCTTTTTCCGACCAACCCTATGTGGGTGCAAATCTTGGAGAGGCTCACCCGGCAATTACGGACATGTTAAAGCGACGGGAGGAGAAGGGCCTATTTGAAGGGTTCAATCGTCAGCGTTCCGGGATTTTTGCGGCCACAGAAAGAATCGAAAACACCAACTTGTATGTCCTTGCGAGTGTGCCAATGCCATCTGGATGGGAGGGGGCATGGGCGTTATTTGCGAGCCTTGGAGTCATTTCTTTGGCGATGATCATTCTCGGACTTGGTTTGAGCATTTGGTCAATTGCGCCATTTGAAAATGCCTACGCCTATCTAAAAGCTCAAATCGTAAATATCGCAAACGGCCAGCCCGTAGGGCATTATGGGGGCGGAAATCCCTATTTGGACGACTTAAAGGAGCCGATTGAAAAATTAATTCGCGGAGAAAGTGGAGAAGCTCCGGTTTACATTCGTGAAGCCACTGCGAGCGAAGTCGAGACCGGAAAAATTGGCGCATATCGAGAGGTGAGTGGAGGATTGGCCACTGCTCTCAAGGACCCGTTGGCTTCGGTATTGGCTCAGGCCCAGATCGCTCGGGCAAAGTCGGGACAAGAAGATCTCAAAGAGCACTTTGTGATTATCGAGCGAGAAGCTCGACGGGCCCGAGACACGGTGGACAACCTACTTCGTCTGACTGGAGAGAAAAACTTTCCTCGCACCCGAGTTGAGGTTCAAGATGTAGTATTATCCGCGCTCGCAAGTCTGAAGAACTTGCTGACCAGTCATAACATCAAAGTTCAGAAAGACTTCGGCACCAGTGCCACGATTCAGGCACACGCGGGTCAATTGCAAACGGCCATTGAAGAAGTGATAAAAAATTCCGTTGAAGCGATGAATGAAAAATCAAATCGTGAACTTCAGGTGGTGACAAAAATAAGCGATTCTTGGTTGCAGCTCATTATTGAAGACTCGGGCAAGGGCTTAACTCATGATCAGTTAGCGCGAGTGTTTGAGCCGTTCTTCACCACGAAAAAGGGAGAAGAGCATAAGGGGCTCGGAATGACCGTAGCGAAGGGAATTATTAAATCGTTTGAAGGTCGCATGCGCATGGAATCGAAGGGCGAAGGACAAGGGGCGCGAATGATTTTGGAGTTCCCCCTCTCGCAGGCCACTGTTGCGAACGTCGCTGGCGAAAACGTGCCCAAGGGAAATATTCAACAACCTTTGACGGGTACGGACGCGGACCATTTGCCTGTGGCACCAGCGCTGGATGAAATGACTTTCACGGGCTTGAAAGTGGACGGCGAAGAAGTTTCTATTCGGGCGCCTAAAGTTAAGGAGAATAGGTAATGAATCCTAAGATTCCTCGTCGACAGTATTCCGTTCAAATTGTCGACACTCGGCAAGATCGAGCGGAGCCAACACTCCGACTTCTTCGTGAAGCCGGTTACGATCCAAAGTACTTTGCTCATTACGAGGAACTAAAGCGGCAAGCCGCCACTTATCCGCCCCACGTTGTCATCTTTCATCGTAGTGATGAGGAGCAAGGTGTTGCAACGGCACTCAACGAATTGCGTTCGATTTTGCCTGAAACACATTTTGTAATTCTATCATCTGCGGCCGGACTTGCAGCTTCCTGGCGGGAATGGGGGGAAATCATTTACGATTGCGTTCTCTCTCCGCCGGTTCATCCCACGCAGCTCATTCGTGCCATAGACCGTGCGGCAGAGCGAGATACCTACATGTATAAGGTGGAAGATTTAGCGGACAAGCTCACGCAGTCGCAATCTCAGGCGCTTCCAGAGATGCAAAGTG
>JAPKGD010000529.1 GCA_026648125.1 Bdellovibrionales bacterium
GCCTCATCTCCAGAATTCCTTACTTCCCATCGCACATCGTAAGGTGGAGAAAATTTAGGTTTCAATAAAAAGCGAATGTTCATCCCCTTTGGAATTATCTGGTGACCAAGCGGATTATATTTTATGCGAAGTGAGTTCGGCTTTTTAAAGACCGCGACCTCAACTGTAATTGGTGATTCGCTTAGCATTGCATTCTGCACTTGGGACTTCTTGACCTCAGCTGACCACCACTCATTTTGATAAAATTTGCCCCATGCCTTCCAAGCTTTGGCCTGGTCGCAGCTGGCCGAGTTGAGTGCGGTCTCCAAGTCACTTAAACAGTTTTCAAGTTTCTCCTGTAAGGACTCCATCTGTTTGTGATGCTCGTCACTGGTTAATAGCGAAATACCATGGACCGTCGGGTTCTGAACGTCCTTGTTGTAGCGAACGCGATTTAGGATGGCTCGAAGAGTATTCACCAGTGCCTTGTCGTCGCGTGCCACGTCCTTTTGATAACATTCAACAACAAGGACCGACAAGACGAGGCCACTGGGAAGACTCCACGCCTCTCGAGATTTAGCCCAAAATTTGGTAAGTCGCACCAAGCGCCGCAGCTGATTGTCGGCCACCTTCTTGCCCCAAGAAAAATCATTGGGGCTTAGATCATCATTTGATTTGGCAAACCAATCTGTTATCGCCGTCGGGTCACGTTGCGTCCACTCAGCGCCGGCGTGGTGGTAGGTCTTGTTGCCGAGCCAGTCTTCTTTGACCTTATAGAGAGCGAGATCAACATGGTATCCGTCCTCATACCATACGGTGACGGCATTTGTTCGTGCTTCGGGTTCAGTTTTGAAATTTCCTCCGGCTTCAGATACGGCACGCGCAACAAATTCGCGAAGTTCCTTTGGATCTTCAGGCACATCTTCCTCGGCATAGACCAAAGCATGGTCGATGTCATGATCGTCATCATTTTGTGCCTGGTTGATCGTGTGCATCGCCATGCTGCCCTGACTGAAGTCATCGATAAACTGAGGGTGATCAACATCCTCCTTCTCTTTGAGCTGCTTCGTACCGTCCTTCACGCGCTGAATATTTTTATCACGGTAATCTCGAAGCAAGTCATGCTTTCCCTTAAGGCGAACTTGGTCATCGTAGAACAAATTTAACCGACTGTGGCTGTCAAACATCACAAACTCCTTATTAGATATAGGCTGTCACTCATGGCTAACGACCTGATCAAATACACCTTTAAGTGCGCCATGAATCAATGGACCGGATCGTTTTCTGAAACCCTCGAAAATGTCTGTAATCCGCGAGGCATTACCATCGGCGAAACGGAAAATTCTATTCTTGTGCATAACGCAAAGTTCGGTACGACCATAGTTGCCATCGAGAGGATAGAAGACGCGCTCACCAACGGCCCGAACCTCTGGTCCCGCGATCTCGATATATGGTTTTTCAGCAAGTTGTTGGATCGAGGCACTTTCGGTCTTGGAGCTTTCGACGAAAAGAAGCTGCCAATACCAGTTGAGGTAACGATGTATCCGGCGGACCTGAATTTCTCTCAAGTCTTCCCCGGTATCATCGAAGGCCCAAAAACTTCTAATGGCCGTCTCGATTATTTGTGAGAATAGTTCCCGATGCTTTGCAGTTTCGCCGAGCACCCCTCTTGAAAATTTATATTCGTGAAGAATGCCCCAAAGATCGGCGTGGTAGTCGGCGCCTTCGAGGAGCTTTGGAAATCTGCCAATTCGTGGCGATGTCGCTTCTGTTAAGCGATGATCCGACAGATGGACCGCTTCATGCAGCACAAGCAGGCGACCTGCTCGCTGACGGTCCACCTGATCCGTGAATTGCCTCGCAAATGCAAAGAGGAGTTCATCGGACAGGAGCCATTCCTGAGTCTTTATGTCGTAACGAAAGCCTTCTTCTGCCAATGCCGCGCACGAACTAATTTTACTCTCGGGCAGTTCGGTATTCTTCAAAATTCGAAGATCAGGAATGGTCCAG
>JAPKGD010000053.1 GCA_026648125.1 Bdellovibrionales bacterium
CAGGCCCCCGCCCGGCGTCGCCGCCAGGCGCGTGACGGCGAGCGCCTCCTCCGCCGGCAGCGTGGGCAGGAGCGCGCGCAGCAGGGCCGGCAGCACGTCGTGTGCCTGTCGGTGCATGAAGTCCAGCCCCCAGGCCTCTTCGGCTGCGCGCGGTGTGGTCTAGGTATCGACTGCGTAAGTTTTCAATGTCAAAAGTCACCGCAGTAATTTCCCGGTTCACATTTCCAAAACGTCCCGTGCTGCGAATTCTAAAATTGTATTCCGCTCCAAAAAGAAGCGGAATTCCTGACTTTTGAATCGCTTTGGTGTCTACCCCGTAGCGGGAGGCATAAGTTAAAAAATCTTGTTCGTTTTTGAAAGGCCCACCCTCGGCGGGGTCTGACCGACGCTTGAGAATGGCTGCGACGGCTTCTTCGTTCATGGATGGGTCAAGAGCAGCGATAACTTCCTTAGGGGCATAATTCACGTTTACGCCCTTTGTCCCAAAGATGGTCACTCGTCCGATGAGTAAGTTGTAAAAATCTTCATTCATTCCCGCGACCATATTCAATTCTTTAATGGTCTTGAATGGAGCGTTTGGAGGAATAAAATCACTCCGAACTTCATAACGATCCCGCTCGTCGCCACCATTACGGCCTTGGGTGTCTTCATCCACCCAATCCATCATGTTGTTGACCAGCTCCTCGAACCTAGAGTCGCGGTACTTTTTCTTGAACTCGTCATTGTTTTCCACTTCAGAGAGAAAGATCTTTAAAATCTGCGCTTTCGTAGCTTCTTGAAGCTGCTTTGATGCGGAACCGAGGTCGTTAAGATCAATTTTTCCACCCTCGCTCTCAATGGTGGCGAGGTATTGACCATCAAATTTAGATTCTTTGACCAAATCAGCCACTTGGTCGCGGTCAAATGAGCTCACCGAATCCGGAAGTACGGGCGGCCAGGTAAAAGGCATACTCCAAATTGGATCAAGTAAGGCCTGTTGAGCCGCCACCTGTTCCGCTCCGATGGCGTTGGTCAAAGAGGCGATGGCCTTTTTATAAATTAATATTCTTAAGAGGCTAATTTCAACTCCGGCTTTTGCGGAATAGTAAGCCTTGAGGCGGTTCACCTGCTGCCGGGCCACAATGTATTCAACTGAAGTGTCGTAAGAGACTTCTGTGGCGACAAAAATCATGATCATCAGGGCAAATATGGCCACCAAGATGGCAACACCGCGCCGATTTTTGACAACTTTAAAGGGAGAGACGAACTTCATTGAGCAGTAGCCCCTTCCTCACCAAGTGCGGGATCAGCTTTTGGCGGGGGATTATTGGGGTTGCGGACGGAGGCCACCAAAGTCATTCGCGTGGGTTTGCCGCTTTTGTCCTCTGTATTTTGGACTTCAATGGTGACTTCTACGGCATTCGGAAAAATCCCCTTATTTTTTTCATCCGCCCTTTCATTGGTGAGCCAAGTTTTCTTCCATTCCGTGGTGTCTTCGCCACCCAAATAGCGAAACTCCAAACGAGTTACGTTTTCGAGGAGGGCCGTGGATTCGCCTCCTTCGGTCACATCGTCATCGATAAAAGGAGAAATTCTTCGCATCAGACAGCGAGAGCTTTTACCGCGCTCCTTTCGGCTCTTACACTCTCCCAATGTGTATCCAACCTCGGCTTGATCGCTCGTCCGTTCTTCCGAAGATATGCGTGCGTTGGCGAGAGCTGTAAAATCCAATCGATCGGCCTCACCCATAAATTGAGTTAGCACCTTCTCTTCTTTGAGTTTTAAAGGCTCCATGTTGGCGTAAGGATCCGGAGTGGGCGGAGGAGCGCCCCCTGCGGGAGGAGTGCCCCCAGGAGGGGTTGCGGGCGGAGGGGTTCCCTTGGCTTTAGCAGCCTCGATTTTCTTATTTCGTTCTTTCGCTGTTTCGTTGTAGAGGGCGATGTTGATGTCACGAAAATTAAAGGCTCGATTGATATCGTTCTCCATGACCTTAAGAGCCTCGCGAACACTTCCAACCTGATCGATTTCCTTTTGAATTTTGGTGCGGTTTCTTAATGCCGTGCCAATACTCTGAGCCGTGAAGGCGGTAATAAAGGCCAAAATGGCCACGGCAATGAGGATTTCAAGGAGAGTAAATCCACGTTGCGAACTCACTTCGACCCTCCTCCGCCGGCAGGCAGGCCGCCCAGATTGAGGTCTTGGGTGTAATCAACAAAATAGGTGCTCACTGAAAAGGGCACTTCATTTTTACCCGATTTTACAAAGATGGTTACCGTGCCTTCTTTGATCGCTTTAGAGATATACTCCTGCACCTGCTTGATCATGGATAAAAACATTTCGTCTTTTTGGCCATCTTTGCCAAGAATGATCGGAGTGAGATCCGGCATTTCAAAATCTTTAACCTCAAAGGTCCATCGGTATTGAGGTAGATCCGAGCCAAAATCACCTTCTTTGTCGACCACCTCATTCAGGGGCTTGTCTTTGTATTCAGTTTCAATCTCAACAAGCTTTCTTTCAAGAAGGAGAGCCACATTGTTGTAGAGCGTGGCCTTTCTCATACGGAGTAGATTTCCGGACCAAGCGGTGGTTACAACGACGATCCCACCCACCAGAATGACCATGGCAATGAGAACCTCAAGAAGTGTAAACCCACGTTTAACCTTCATTCGCTGAGTTCCTTTAGGGAAACATACTCGGTCATTATTTCGGTCTTACCGGTGAGTGGATGAACGATCAGTGACCACTTAATTTTTTCGCCGCCGGACAAGTGGATCACCGCTTCATCTGCGAGCCCCTGTGGGAAGAAATGAATGTAGGCTTTGCCGGTGGTGATCGGTTTTTCAGAGCGCTTGAGCTCCACATCTTCAAAGCGGAGGTTCCCTGGCAGTTCGCCGGCGCCCTTCGAAAGCTTGGCATCTTTAGAAAAAAGCGGGGGAGGAGCTTCGGCGCGTTCGTCACTACTCATCTCCGCCAATGCCTTTTCGCGCAATTCGTCCCCAGCCATCTCATCGGGGGTCAAGACGGTACGGCCACTCGATTTTTCAACCCAATAAAGCTGCTCAGATTTTTTGCTATCGTCGCCCAGCTCAATGACCAGGCGATAAATGGTTCCTTGAAGTTTTGCACTAGTTTGAAGCTCCCGGGTTATTCCCGAGAGACGGCGAACCGCTTGTCGCATCTGATTGTTTTGCCCTCCCAAGCGAGGAAGTGCGAGGGCTACCATGGCCGCCACAATGCCTAACACGACCATAAGCTCAAGAAGCGTAAAGCCTCGAGAGCCGGTTCGAACTGAATTTTGCTTAGAGATCCTGGCTGCTAATGTCTGCATTTTCTCCCGAGCCGCCCTCTTTCTTGTCAGCCCCGAGAGAAATAATGGTGAAATTGCTGCCCTGAGATTCATAGACGAACTCTGAATTCCAAGGATCTTTTGGGGCGCGTCTTAAATATGGATCTGGGCCCCACTGCGAACATGAGGATGGTTGGGTGACTAAGGCCCCAAGACCCTCGGCTGATGTGGGGTAGCTGTTGCAGTCCGTATAATACATATCTAGCGCTTTGCTGATCTCACCGATCTGAATCTTGGCCTGGTTGATTTTGGCCTTCTTCATTCGCGCACTAATTTGGCCCGCCAAAATGGCGATGAGGCTCGCCAAAATCGCGAGAACAATCATAATTTCCAGTAACGTCATACCTTTACGATTTCTCAGCATGTTGTTCCTCCACAATCGTTCAAGTGGGCGTGATATTACCCGCCGATGTTCGACAATTCAAATATCGGAATCATGATTGCGAACACAATAAAGCCAATAACGCAACCCATCACGATAATCATGATTGGTTCCATTAAAGAAGTTAGTCCATCTACTGCGCTTTTGACCTGAAAATCATAGGCTTCGCTCACTTGAGAAAGCATATTTTCTAACTCACCCGTTTTTTCGCCGATATTGATCATGTGAATGACGAGTGGGGGAAACTGTCCTGATCTTTTAAGAGGGCCAGCGATGGATTCTCCCTCACTAATGTTTTCTTTTCCGAGATCAATCGCGCGAGCAATGATTTCGTTGTTCACTACATTGCGTACTATGCCCAGCGCCGTCAGCATTGGAACCCCGCCGCTGAGGAGTGTGGCCAGGGTTCTTGTGAATCGAGATACGGCAACCATGCGGCTCAGTTTTCCGACAAGAGGGAGTTTGAGGTAAATGGCGTCCCACTGAACTGAGCCGGTCGGTGTCGCTTTCCAGCTGCGAAAGAGGGCATATCCAATAATCGCGCCAATAATTATGACGTGCCAATAATTGACGATAAACTCACTGCCGCTAATGACGGCGAGGGTGTACCAAGGAAGTTGAATTTCTGGAAATGACTCGAACACCGTCATAATTTTTGGAATGACGAAGACACTCAAGATCCCCAGGAGGACCACAGTAAATACCATCATGACGATGGGGTAGACCATGGCTGAACGAACTTTAGTGGCGAGTGCAGACTGAGCTTCTGTAAATTCGGCGAGTCGCAGCAAGATCACGTCAAGGGTTCCTGACATTTCGCCGGCCTCGCACATGGAGACGTAAATGTTGTTAAAAATTTTAGGGTATTTGGCTAATCCGCGATGAAAAGACCCCCCTTCGTTAACTTGACTTTTGAGGTCTGACATCACTTCCGCAAGCGTAGGGTTTTCCATTTGTTCCGCGACGGCGGATAAACAGTCAACGAGGGGAATGTTGGCCTTGAGGAGGCTTGCCAGCTGACGAGTCATCGCGGACAAATCAGTGATGCTGACCGAGCGGCTCATAATAGGGGTGCGCCCGGCTTTATTCTTTTTTGCGGAGCGTGATTTATCCTTAAGCTCCTGAACGAAAATGCCGTCCTTTTTTAGCTTGATCCGTGCCGCTTTGGAATTATCCGCCTCGACACTCCCACGAACGTTCTTTCCGGACCGGTTTAAGCCTTTATACTCAAAAAGAGCCATGGATTAATACTAAATATCCATTTGCGTGTTGGCGAGGATTTCTTCAATAGTTGAGAGGCCTGAGAGGACTTTTTGAATACCGTGGTCTCGAAGAGTGATCATTCCCTGGCGCAGAGCTTCCTTTTTGATCGTGCTGCCGTCTTTTCGCTGCATAATCAGACTTCGAATGTCGTCATTAACGACCATGAGCTCCTGGATCACGCTTCGACCCAAATAGCCCTTCTGATTACACTCAGCGCAGCCCACGGCGCGGTGAACATTCGAGCCCGCCAATTGATCCCGCGTAATTTCAAGACTTTTGAGTTCAACATCGGTAGGTTGATAGGGTTCTTTGCAGTGCGGGCAAAGAACACGAATTAAGCGCTGAGCCAAAACTCCTAGAAGTGAAGTCGCAATGAGAAAAGGCTCGCAACCCATATCAATTAAGCGAGGAAATGCGCCTGCAGCGTCGTTGGTGTGAATGGTCGAGAGCACCAAGTGGCCCGTGAGAGAGGCATTGATGGCGATTTCTGCTGTCTCTAAGTCACGAATCTCACCAACCATGATGATCTCGGGGTCCTGACGTAAAATGGACCGTAATCCATTGGCAAAGGTCAGGCCGATTTTTGAATTCACCTGAATCTGTCCAATGCCGTGAATTCTTTGTTCCACGGGATCTTCAATTGTAATGATGTTCTTGTCGACGCTGTTGATCTTTGAAAGACAGGCGTAAAGTGTCGTCGATTTACCGCTACCAGTAGGACCGGTGACGAGCAAAATCCCGTAAGTCTTTTGCAAAAGTGAGTCTAACTTTTTGAGGGAATCTTCAGAAAATCCCAATTGTTCCAATTCCAAGACCACATTCGATCGATCCTGAAGGCGAAGGACGAGCCGCTCGCCATGGGCCGTGGGAACTGTGCTGAGACGAACATCTATATCTTTACCCGCAAGCTTCAATGGGATTCTTCCGTCCTGAGGCAATCTCTTCTCTGCGATATTGAGGTTCCCCATAACCTTGATTCTCGAGGTGATGGCGTTTTGCAGTTTCTTCGGCGGTTTGAAAACCTCAAACATGATCCCGTCAATGCGGAAGCGGACGGACATATCCTTTTCAAAGGGCTCAATATGTATATCTGAGGCCTTTTCTTTCACCGCTCGAAAGAGCAAGGTGTTGACCAACTTAATTACAGGAGCGTCATCGTCACCAGCTTCAAGCAGGTCTATGACAGGATCATCGAGGTCGTACTCTTCGCTTTCAATCTCGTCGAGTCCTTCCAACGCCGCAGTACTCTTCTCATAGACTCGATTGATGGCGTCTTGAAGTTTTGAGGAGGTCGTGATCAGAGGTTGGACGCGCTTATTAAAGCGAACTCTGAGGTCGTCCATGGCCCTTCGGTTCAAGGGGTTTGTGGTGAGCACGACCACTTTGTCCTGCTCGGCCTTGAAGGGAAGAACTTCATGTGTCTTTGCGTAATTAATTGGAATATCCCGAACCATTTCGGCGGAAATGTCGTTGACCGGGATATCCTTGATGAAATCAAGTCTCAAAACGCGGCAAAGCTCAGCGACGGCCTCTTCAGGAGAGTTGTATTGAGATTTTCCCACGGTTTCTTCATAGGGAACCCCGTTTGAATCGTGGGTTTTCAAAATAGATCGAACCTCATCCTCTGTAAGAGAGGTTCCTTTAATCAGAAGGGACTCAAAGCTCGCCGACATGGCCCGATATTAACTTTTTTTAGGGGTGCGGCACAAGAGGATATCGTGCCGCTTCTGATTAAAACGATTCTGATGCGGGCTCTTCGTTGAATTCTTCAACTGATTGCTCGCGAACAGCCCGACGGGGCAAATTATCAATGGCCTCGCCAAAGGGGTCTCGGCCATTCATATTTCGTTGAATGAACTCAATGCGCTCGTTGAGCTTCTGATTGAGTACCGACGAGTTGTCTTCAGAGTTTCGCACAATCTTTGGCGTGATAAACACCAGGAGATTGCGCTTTTCTTTGTCGACAGTTTTCGATTTAAAAAGCCAGCCGAGGATAGGGATATCACCCAAAATCGGAACTTTGGTCACGGTTTCTCCGTCCTTATCCTGCATGAGTCCCCCGAGAACAGCCGTGTCACCGCTATTGACGACGATCTGGGTCTTAATGTTTCGGGTCGAAGTGACGATGGAGCTCTTCGCGAGTTCTGAGGCCTGAACAGTTGTATTTGAGATCTGGTTGATCTCTTGTTTGATTTTCATTTGGACAGAATCGGAGTCGGGGCTGATGTAGGGGGTGATGACCAGCTTAATAGTCACCGGCTCTCTGGTGATGCTCTGAGATGTGGTCGATCCTGTGGTCTGAATCGTCGGAGCAACGGGAACCTTCTCACCCACTTCAATCTCCGCCTCCTCGTTGTCGAGGGCCATGATAGTAGGCTCGGAAAGGATGTTCGCCCCTGTCGTGGTTTTAAAGAAATTGATGAGTCCGGCCAAAGACGGAACTTCAGCCAATACGGCGCCTCCGGGGCCTTTGAGCTGAAAGGTCCCTCCGCCGCCGAAACCAATAATTGCTCCAGAATCGTTCGCGGGATTGGTGAGGGTGTCGAGACTGCCCGTTCCGCGAAATCCAATTCGGCCAACGCCGCCGCTGTTTTTGTCGAATTGATAGTAGTTGATACCCCAACCGGTTTTATTTTGAGCGCCAAGCTCCATGATCACTGTTTTTACGAAAACCTGATCTCGTGGAATGTCGAGCTTAGAGAGGAGTGATTTAACCACTTCGTAGTCTGGTTTGCTTGCGGTGATGATCAAGCTGTTAGTGATTTTATCGGCTGTAACTTTGACGTCTCCGCCGAAAATCACATTGGCAGAAGGCCCTGTCGCGACACCCGTGGCCGTGGGGGTGGGGGCCTTGGTGCTACTTTCCGCGGCCTTCTTTGATTCCGATGCAATTCCATTTAGAGTATCAGCAATTTTTTCTGCCTCTGAATAGCGGACGTAATAAACATAAACGCCTCCCGCATCCTCGGGGCGAAGGCGGAAATCGAGGCGGCCCACAAGTCGTCGAATTTTTTCAATGCCGGCTTGGTTTCCTACAACGATGATTGAGTTTGTACGGTCGTCAGGGAGGACGAGGGAGTAGTTTTCAGCACCAGAAGTTGTAGCGCCGGCGTCTGGAGAGGTCGCGCGACGAAACCTTGGCACGCCACCAAAGGTGCCCCCACTCTGGCGCCCTTCGCCCTTGGTGATAATTTGGTCGATGAGATCGGCGATGTCCTTTGCCTTGGCGTAGCGGATTCGGATCACTTCTAGCTGCTCCTCAAATCCTGGAACATCTAACTGATTTATGATCTTCATGATTCGATCAATATTGGAGCCATAGTCTGAAATAATAAGTGAGTTTGTTGGTGGGTAGGGGACAATTTCACCGTCTTTTGAGGCTAGAATACGCAAGTTCTTATTCACCTCATCCGCCGAAATGTATTTTAATTTCACAATTCGGGTGATCATGAGGTCCGAAGTGGGGTAGTAGGCGCCCGAATAAGTTTC
>JAPKGD010000530.1 GCA_026648125.1 Bdellovibrionales bacterium
GCCCTCCACGCCTTTAGACGCCTATGGATTGCTGCTTTCTGCGATTGAGGATCCTAATCCAGTTCTGTTCTTAAAGCCAAAAGCTCTGATGCGAGTTAAGGGCGAGGAGTTGATTCCAGGTGAACCTGGGGACGAGCGAGAATTGAAATCCATGATTGACGCCCCCATTGGCGATCGATCGAAGTGGCGTCCCAAGTGGCCGGAGTTGACGAAGTTTCAAGTTCCTATTGGCGAGGCCAAAGTGACCCGAATCGGAGAGCAGGCAACGATTGTCACCTATGGGCGACATGTTCTAATGGCCAATCGTTTGGCGGACGAAATGCGAACCGAGGGAAAGTCAATTGAAGTCATCGATCTTCGCTCGCTCTATCCTTACGATTGGACAGCAATTCGTGATTCGGTAAGAAAAACGGGGCGAGTACTTTTTCTCAACGAGGATACGGAAGTTACCAACTTTGGAGAACACTTGGCTTATCGAGTAACCCAGGAATTGTTTTATGAACTTCATGCGAGGCCAAGAGTCTTGGCAGGGAAGAACGTGCCTGGAATTGGTTTGCATCCTAATCTTGAAGATGCAACTGTCCCTGGAATAGATGATATTCGTCGAGAACTTACGGAGTTACTTGGCGAGCAACCGTAAATCGGAAAGAAAATGAAAAATCGATCCTTTGATAAGTATTGGTATTATCGGGATGCCGTTCAGTCTCCCGACGCCGATGTGATTTTCTTAAGAAATCTCTATCGTCGATTGAGAGGGCGAAATCCCAAGGTATTGCGCGAGGATTTTTGTGGGACGTTTGCGAATCTGTGTGAATGGGTGAAGCTTGGAAGTTCATATCGGGGTGTTGGTGTTGATTTGGATCACCAGCCCTTGAATTATGGACGGAAGAATTATCTTTCGAAGCTAAAAGCTGACGAGCAAAAGAGAATAAAACTCATTGAAGGAGATGTTCGAGGGGCCAATTCGCAGCTAGCTGATATTGTGGTCGCAATGAATTTTTCCTATTTCTCGCTGCATGAGCGAGAAGATTTAAAGACTTACATAAAAAGTGCCCATCGACATTTGAAGCGAAATGGTCTTTTTGTTGCCGACTGCTTTGGCGGTAGTGAATGCATGGATCAAATTACTGACCGAACCCGAAAGCGTGGATATTGGTATCATTGGGAACAAGCTAATTTTTTCCCCGTAGGCAATCGTGCAAAGTTTCACATCCACTTTAAGCGAGACGGAGAAAAGATTCGTAAGCGTGTCTTTACCTATGATTGGCGAATGTGGTCGATTCCCGAACTGAGAGACCTGATGCACGAGGCCGGATTTCGCAAGACTTTGGTCTATTGGCAGGATGACGACGATGTGTTTAGGCCATCTGAAAAAGGTGAGCCCTGCGCTTCTTGGTTGGCCTATGTGGTGGGTTTAAAGTAGCTCGACTTGCCTGAATAGCGCTACCCTAGGAGAATAGAAGGTATCCTGGGGGCAAATATGCAACTTCTATTTCCGATCATTGTTATAGCATTGGCTTTTTCGTCTTATGAAAATCGTGCGGAGGCCAATGAGCTCGGCACCAAAGGACAGGTGGGAGCATTTGTTGGCAATGAAGACATTCGAGTTGAGAACGATGGGACCTCTAAGATCTTGAGGGGCAACTCCTCCTATATGACAGATCAAGCGAATGGAAGAACTCGAATTATTAGCAATGACCGTACCTACGGACTTCAGATCAAATCAGCAGGAAAGAAGGTAACTGAGCTAACGGAAATTGAACTATCAAACGCCGCAACAGGTTTGATTCATGAGGGCACAGTGACTCAGTTCGCATCCACAGGAGCCGTGCAGGCTCTATCGGCCTGCGCGCTTGAAGATACGGACGAGAAGGAAAACGGCGTTCAACTCATGAATTTGACTTGTCAGACGATCCGTCGTGTTGAAGTCCGGTGCGGTGCCACTGAGCGTTCCGTTCCCATCGACGCACACACGGACCGCCCGGA
>JAPKGD010000531.1 GCA_026648125.1 Bdellovibrionales bacterium
TCCTCGATGAGGCGGCCGACGCGTGGCGATCATTGCTCGCCGGCTATCGAGAGGGCTCGACCGACTGGTACGAGGCGAGGTTCCACTCGCTCCGATTGCTGCTCGAGCGTGATCCGGCCGAGGCCCGGCGTGTCTTTGCTCAGTTTGCGGTGCTCCATCCCGGTCTCGGACCACAGCCGTGGAACGAGCGCTTCACGCTCCTCGGCGCCCGCATCGACGCGACCCCTGAAACAAGCCCCGCGACGGGGCAGAACGGGGGGCCGCCATGACAGAGGGCCAGCCCCAGCGTTCCCCCATGCCGGGGAAGCCTCGATCCGACACCGGCGGAGTCGTCTCGAAGTTCCTCGGCCCTTCGGCACTGGTTGCGTCCTGGATGGCCTTCAGCGCTGCCTCTTCCTTGGTGGCACCGTAGATATGGCCGAGGTGCTGGATGCAGTAGGAGCGCCAGACCTTGTTCTGGGCGGGATCGCTGGACATGCGGGCGAGGTCGCCGGTGAGCCAGTCGAGCTTCCAAGCGCGGAGGGTATTCAGGAGTTCATTACGGACGACATTGGAACAATCGGGCTGGTGGATGAGCCAGCGGAGGGCGGTCCTTTTGGTTTGGTCTGGAAGAGATGTTGACAGTGAGGAAGCAGCTTGAATCTGAGCTTGAAAGTCCTTTGACGATGAAGGATCGGGAAAGAGGACACTCAAATCTGAAGGAATATTTGCCGGTTTGGAGAGAGGACAGAAGGGTGCTTGGTGGCCATTCAAGTCATTCGACGTGCCTGCAAATGTTTTTTCGTCTTTTGAGGTACGATCATCAACCTTCATTTGAACGCGCGCTCCAGTGTCCTCGTCCCGCTTAGTACTCCTATTCAATATAACCAAACCAAAAACGACTAGGACAGTCAGCCCACCGATTGTTGCCCCTAATCGAAGTAAAGACACGAATTCACCAAAACAAAAAATTAGCGGAAAAAGAAAAAAGACACATTGAACAAAAACCACGAAACCCAAGTCAATTTCTCTTAGTCGACCTCATCAGAAACAACTCGTTGAATTCTTCCATTGCTCCCGTAAATTTCGCTCTTTTCAAATGAACCATCCGCCCTCCAGTATTTCCAGATCCCCATTGGAAAATTACCTTTTAACTCCCCTAAGCATCTTCTAGTCCCATTTTCATGCCAAGCCTCAAACGTACCTTCTCGAGTGTTCTTTACTACATTTACTCTATCCTGGATTTGCCCGTTGGGATACCACTGAGTATGTATTCCGTGAATCTTTCCGTGTTCATAGTAAAGTTCTTTTCTTAAGTTACCCTGGGAATCAAAGCCTCTCGTAATTCCCTTAGCTTCCCATTCCCCATTAGGATTACGAACGCGGCTAATCTCCATTCGAGCTAACTTTAGAAAACGAAAACAGGTATCAATGGAACTGGGCATCCAGTCTTCATACTTCCTACATTCATAAATCTCAGGTTCCACGAGCAACCTCCGTAACCAATCAAAACAGCGCCAATTACGACAATAGCTCAGCCTTTATACGCCCAGCCGCAAATAAGTCAACATCCTCAATTTGACCGTTCTTCATAACATAGACGTGATCAGGCCGGAAAACGAGTTCCGAGATCGGAAAAAAATAATTGACAGTTTCATAGCCGCCTGTGTTTATCGCATCGTAGTATCTGGCTCTTACCAGCAACCTTCCGTTGCGGCCCTCAACCCAAAATTTGCAGTCCATGTATTTGGTGAATACATTAACAAAGTAGTCATTGCGAATCCAAACCTCAGTATTCCTCCTCGAGTCAATAAGAGTTTCAACAATCAACAAATTGTCAGACAATAAATCTGGCGATTGGTCTAGAGCATCAATCCGCGAAAGCCAGAACACCTCGGCAGGCAAAAGATGTTTGTGCCTAAAGCACCTAGATTGAAACTTAAATTGAAAAGAGACGTCAATCCAAGTGCGCTGCTGGCGAACTACATCTGCAGGTCCAAAGGTA
>JAPKGD010000532.1 GCA_026648125.1 Bdellovibrionales bacterium
TTGCTGGCTGAGATGAACGCCATTGCCATAAGTCACCAGCGTGAGATCTTTACCGTCTCCATAGATGCCCGGCTCTCAGGACGCTCCACCGGCACGCCGTACACGACCTGGGGAGCTATGCCGAGCTCAGAGCGGATTTTCCTCGGATGATTGAGGAGTCTCTCGACAATCCCCGAATTGGACTAAGAAAGGACTTAGCAGAACAGATTTTAGCGGTTCGAAGGGCTCATCCTTTTGATATTTCACGTGGTGAGATGAACCTTAGCTTTGAAAGAGTGGCAGACCTTCAAATTTCAGAATATCGCGCGATAGGACAAAAGAAGTTTCAGATTCGCCTCGGGAAAGATTTTGGTCGCAATCTGCGAAAGGATCGCGACTTTCTCATCGGTGCTTTCATTCAAGCTTATAAAAGAATGGCAGCGCCTATATTTATGATGGATGCAGATCAGCTTATCGAGGCTACGGGCTATGATATTGCAAGGGCCAGGCAGCTTTTACATTGGGTAAAGGCGGAACTGTCCCACGCCCGATATGAATTGAAAGACAAAGAGGTCGAGCGGCGACGAATCGCCTTGGCCCGCGAGCGAGGCGTCGAACCAGATAGCCTTCGCTGGCGATTCGATAATGATTTGCTCTCGGCCCATGTGGATGTGCTTTATCCTGATTCCCCAGTTTACAGTGAAATATTCGTGTTGAGTGGCAAGAGTGGCGATGCTCTCGCTTATATCCCTCCAAAGGACATCGACATTTACGGCCGAAATGGCATGCCTTTTGGCGGTCTAGAAATGTACACCACCAATGATCAGACGGGCGCTACAGAGCCATTTGCTTTAAGTGGACTTCGTCAAATGCGAGAGGCAATGGCAGAGGCAGATGCCGCAAAGCGGGCCAAGCCCATAGTTAAGGACGAAGAATTGGGTGCAGGCAGCTGTGACGCACGTATTTTACGGCTCACAAACTCCAAGAAATAAGCTCACCTTTGGCTAAGGCGCAATCAGAGGCATGAGAGCAAATTCGCTTTTTGAGTTTTGGTCTTCCAATGGATTGGGTAGGCCGAGCTGCGCAGAGAGTTCTTGAATTTTGCTCTTTCGACTCTCAATTCGGCTTTTCAGGTCGAGACGAGACTGGGCCGTGGCAGGACCCTCAGGCATTTGATTGAGCTCTGCCATCTCCGCCTGGAGCTTCTGCATTCCAAGCTGTAGGGCCGCCTGGGCGACCCAAGAGTCATGAGTTCGCCCTGAGCGAATGAGTTCGTCCTGACTGGGGAGTTGCTGGCGAATCCACCAAGAATAGCATTTTTCAATTTTCTCGCAGACCATTGCGAAAGCAGTTATACCTAGTCCAGTCAGTGCCATTGCGTTACCTAAAAAGACCAAGGAGTGTCCACTTCGGTAGAGGATTTGCCCCGCCGCAAACACAAGCCGGGGTTGAGTGAGAGCCCAGCGAGTTGATTCCAACCACTGAGGCGCTGCGACCATCCTTCCCGCCAATGTGCTGATCCCGCGATACGCTCCGTAGGTCCCGGTAAAGCGGGCGGCAGAGCTTACAACCAGCAAAGTGATAGTGAATCGGTCCTTCATCGCTCGATCCTCACCAAAGCAATCCCTGAGGCCCTGCTCGTATCCATCGCCTTCCATAAGACCTCTGAGCTCGGGAGGAAGAGTCATGAAGTCATCGGCGGTAAAGCTATGTCTCATCCCCGCCCAAATCTGATCACCCCAGACGGAGGCCCATCCGGATGAGCAGAGCTTCTGGGTGATCTCACGAGATTGCTGAACATAAGTTTGGTAAATGGCACCGTCGTCGGCCCATAGGGCCGCAGAATAGAAAAGGCTCCATAGCAAAGCGTAAGATACGGAAGTTTTCATGCCACCTCAGCAAATACGAGTACTTATTTGGTGGCTTCAATGATCAATTGAGTCGTTCCAAGTTCGTGCTCAACATAGGATTTCATTGTTTCCAACATCACTTTGAGTTCGG
>JAPKGD010000533.1 GCA_026648125.1 Bdellovibrionales bacterium
CGCCGCATCAGGAGCAGAGGTGCAAGCCGCATCTCCCGCGACTCCAGCGGAAGAACCTCGACGTCCACGAGGAAACATTATCGGTCGAATGGACTTGCGTCGAGTCGTTACTCCAGGAGCTCCCGCGGGTGCCGGGGCAGGTGCTGGTGCAGGTGGTATTCGTCAGCCTAGAACAATGGCGCGAGGGATTCGTCCTGGATTTGTTGCCCCCATGCCGATCATAGAGGAAGAGGGGCGAAGAGAAGCAGAAGCCGAGCGTCAGCTTCGTGAAGAAAAAGAACGTAAGAAGAGAGCGGGCGTAAAAGAAAACGAAGAAAAGGTCTTCACCGCGACTGAATTTAGAAAGCGGGAAGTTATTTTTCAACCAAAGAAGAAACGTCCCGTTTCTGGTCGTGATGCCAAGAAGACCCAGATTACAACTCCCAAAGCGTCGAAGCGTATCGTGAAAGTGAATAACACCATGAAGCTTGGCGATTTGGCTGTTGCTCTTAATGTTAAAGCTCCCGTGTTATTGAAAAAGCTGATGGGTGAGGGCGTAACAGCAACCATGACCACAGACCTCGACTTTGACACGATCGCATTGGTGGTTCCTGAATTTGGTTTTGAAGCGGTAAATGTGCATAAGAGTGAAGGTGAACTCGTCGAGGCCATGGCCCACGGAGATCTTCAAGCCGAGCTTGTTGAGCGTCCGCCTGTGGTGACTGTGATGGGTCACGTGGATCACGGTAAAACAACTCTCCTCGATGCCATTCGTCAGACAGACGTGGCGGCAGGCGAGGCCGGAGGAATCACGCAACACATCGGTGCGTATACGGTGACTCTCGAAAATGGTGTCAAAACGACGTTTATTGATACTCCTGGTCACGAAGCCTTCACTGCGATGCGGGCACGTGGCGCGAATGTTACGGACATTGCCATTATTGTCGTAGCTGCAGACGATGGAATGATGCCGCAGACTGCAGAAGCCATTAACCACGCCAAGGCGGCGGGTGTACCCATAATCGTTGCGGTTAATAAAATGGACCGTCCTGGTGCAAATCCGGATCGGATCAAGCAGCAGTTGACTGAATTTGAATTGGTTCCCGAAGAGTGGGGTGGAACTACCATTTACTGCCCCGTTTCGGCTTTAAAGCGAGAAGGTGTCAAAGAGCTCCTCGAACAAATTCATTTGGTGGCAGAAGTTCAAGAACTTAAGGCCAACCCAAAGCGCTCGGCCACTGGAATCGTAATCGAGAGTCGAATGGAAAAAGGGCGCGGAGCTGTGGCCACACTTCTCGTGAAGGATGGAACGCTCAATGTAAGTGACGATTTTGTCGCAGGAACTGTGATTGGGCGCGTGCGCTCGATGATGAATGATCAAGGTCAGCAAGTGAAAGAGGCGGGTCCGGGTTATGCGGTTGAGATCATGGGGCTTCCAGAGCCGCCCCAGGCTGGAGATCGATTTGATGTTTGCGCGGATGAAAATATGGCCCGCCAATTATCGGATCAGCGAAAATCTAAGCAGACCAAATTGGATCAACCCTCAGCCAAATTGTCCCTCGAAGAGCTTTTTGCTAAAGTTAAAACAGGCGACCAAAAAGAGCTTTCCATCGTCCTCAAGACGGATGTGGCCGGAAGCCTCGAAGCTGTTCGTGGAATGATCGAAAAGACTGATACGGCGGCAGTAAAAACTAAGCTTATTCACAGTGCCATCGGTGGAATCACCGCAAGTGATATTCTGTTAGCGAGTACAGCCAAGGGTCTGGTCATTGGCTTTGGAGTGCGTCCCGATGGTGAGGCGATTCGCTTGGCTAAAGAGAAGGGCGTTGAAATTAAGACTTACTCGATCATTTATGAATTGATCGATGACTTAAAGAAAATGATGACGGGTCTTCTTGAGCCTAAGTTTAATGAGAAGCAAATGGGTCGAGCTGAAGTTCGTAACACTTTTGTTGTTCCAAAGGTGGGAACGATTGCGGGTTGCCTCGTTGTAGATGGCA
>JAPKGD010000534.1 GCA_026648125.1 Bdellovibrionales bacterium
CTTTAATTTGGCCGATGCATTTCAATGGGTTGGCTACGGCATGGTTGTTTTTTCACTTCTCAAAGAAGGAAACCAAATCTGGCCCAGTGAAAATGAGCGAAAGAAAGTTTGGGTGTTACCACACTTTCAGATTCGCTTTACCTTTGTCATTATGGCCATAGGAATGGCCTTTGTGATTATTAGTGGGGTTTACGCCTACACTTATCTAAAGGTTACGATTCGGGAACTGGTCCCGGGGCCCTCTGGAGACGTTGAAGACCGCTTTCTCATTCCGTTTTTAGAGACCTATGCCATAGTGGTGATTGGATTTATGTTTATGCTCTTTATTATCGGCAAACATCTTTCTCACCGAATGGCGGGACCCATCTACGCCTTTGAGCTATTTTTGGAGGATGTTCTTCAAGGTCGGGACCGAAGCCTTCGGCTCCGAACGGGAGATGATTTTCAACATTTGGAAGAACTGGGCGAGCGGGTGCGGCGACGACTTAAATCCAATTTTCAATCCGCAGAGCCGAATGGCAATGGCACCGATGAAGTCGTAGTCGCCGCGAGTGAGGTCGCGGGTGAAAAGTAATCTAAAATCTTGGCTCTTGCCGGTCGGCGCGGCAGCACTCGCCATGTCCATTGCGGCAACAGTTGTCTTAGTGAGAAAAAAGGCGCCCCAGAGTTTGCTTCCTTCTCACGTTCTCATAGCAGAAATTAAGTCACAGCCAAATGAAGCTGGCGGAACTATGCCCGATGTTGTGATGCTCAGCGATGGGGAAAGAATCACTGATATTGGATATGACCTCACCCAGGTTGGTTCAATTACTTTAGCTTCTGGCCAGCCCATTTACCTGCTTAAGTCCTTCACTTGTCGGAACTGTGAAGCCGATATTAAGTTGGTTATCCTTTCTCCAAGTTTGCGCAAATTTGAAATCCTCCCTTATCCGGGCGAGCATCTCCTGCTCCATGAGGCGATCGAGCAAGAAGTCCCTGACTTTGTTGTGGAAGGGCGCTTCGGGCACTGTGGCAGTTCCGAGTACCGATTATTTTTAGCGACCAAGAAACGAGAAGTGGATTTTGATGGGATGTCTGTGAGAATAGGAGAAGCCTGGGAATACTCCTTTCAGATGTTCAGCTTCCTGGACGACGGCCAAATTTCGAAGAGCACTGAGTCGAGAGACGGATTCTCGGAGTTACAGCGTTTAGACGCGGGCGACTGCGTAGCGATCGAACCAGAAGACCGGATGGATTATCTTTAATACAAGATTTTAGCCGCTGAAATTTGGCTGAGGAAGAAGCGCTTAGTTTGGGGTTGTCCGGGCTCTCTCCCCACTAAAAAATCTCCATTTGGATTGCGAACGATTCCAACGGGCTCTAATTCCCGTCCTTTTCCGGGTCGTGAGCCCCCCTGATAAACCATTTCCACAATTTTTCTACCACGGATCGCCGAGACCAAATTGTGATAGGCCTCCTTCTCACATAACTCATCGATCGAATAATTTAACCACTTCATATCAGTCTCTTGAAATCTAAAAAGGTCCTCGAGAGTTGCATGCTCTCCAATCACATGAAAGCACCGCAATGCCACCTGAAGGCAAGCCTCAGCATCATCCAGTGCACGGTGGGCTTGCCCCTGTGGCAAATTTAAAAACTGAATGAGCGTCTGAAGTCGATGGTTAGGAGACGTCGGCAAAGCTTTTCGCGAGATCAGAGCCGTACATAATGATGCCTCTGAAGGAAGCTTAAGCCCTCTTTGCTCAAATTCCCAGGCCAAGAAGCCCATATCAAAGGGCGCATGGTGAGCGATCGGGATAGAACCTTCTATGAATCGATAAAAATCCGGAATCACCTCGTCCGCCGAAGGAGCAGAGGCTACCATTTCGTTGGTAATATGATGTATGACCCGCGGGTGGGGCGGTTCTTGTCGACCGACCCGATCATCTCAAATCTCTATTTTGCGCAAAGCTTTAATAG
>JAPKGD010000535.1 GCA_026648125.1 Bdellovibrionales bacterium
ATCAGAAAATGTTCCAGTACGACACCTCATACGGTTCTGGAGTTTGCCCCTAAAACAGGGATTTAAATAGCCACCAAAGCAACAGGCTCACGTTGAGAAGCGACACCAGCTTCCAGCCGAGGCCTGTGGTCGCTCGCTCATCTAATGTCTGCTTTAATTGGTGGTTCATCTCTCTTAAATGAGCGACCTCGGCCTTCAAATCATCTACGGCTTGCGTTGATATCTGACTTTGTCCGCCCTTTTCGACTCGACGTTCGACCTGCCTGCGCCATTCTTCAAGCGATTTAAGCGCAGACTCTCGCTTTAGGAACTGTTCCCGCCACTCCGCCCAAGCGGGCTCCTTTTTCTCGAGCGCAAGATACCACTCAAGCGCCCGCACCACATGGGGAGGAACGGGATCCCCTCGCCGAGTCCACCTCGTCCACGCCGAAGGATCGACCAAAAGAAGCTGACTGATTTGTCGCTGACTTAAACCAAGCTGAGAGCGGACCGCTTCAAGTCCCCCTAACCGATCAAGAGCAACCCTCGCTTCTGCTTCATATCTGAGGCGCAGTGAGGTTTTTGCCCTAGAAACCTGGGTTTTTGATGCAAAACTCAGGTCCTTAAGTGGAGCGTTCGTGAAAATCTCTGATGATGAATGCTCTGTCTCCATACAAAAATGCTGACTAAAAAATACACCCCCGTCAACTAGACCTTGTGATTTTTATTCTGCGACTTGCGTTTCACATATCTTTTGCGTTGCGTTTCACAATCTCGTCATGGAGATGGATTTTCTTTGATTTGAGGCCTGGCCCCCGTACCCCCGAATTCAATCCGGACTAAAGCTTTTAGTTATAAGCTTGACTACTAAGTGCATGTAATTAGATGATTAATGAGTTAGCCAGGTCGCTGGATCTTGAGCCCAAAGGGGTCCCGTTCGCCCACTTTGACTCTGGGGTCCAGTGTCTAAATAGATTTTGTTTATATAAATCGAGGCATCTATGGCACGTCAGCAGCGCTACGCATTGAACCGGAACAAATACCTTTTGGATCCCGAATACGATCGACTCACCACCATCATCGATTCCTTTATTGATCGAGATCCTCGCAACTGCCTGCTGATATCTTTGGCACTTCAAACTGGGGCGCGCGCACAAGAAATTCTTAACCTCACCGCCAGCGATTTAAATGACCATGATCAAACTGTATTAATTAGTGGCATCAAAGGAAGTAACGACCGGGAACTCCCACTTCGACCTGGGTTTTATATTTCGCTCCGGCGACAACTCCCCAAAGAGGGCCGCCTCTTTCCAATTACCTACGATCGTCTCTATCAGATTTGGAACCTCTATCGACCGGTACCCAAAAAATTTCATGCGCTTCGGCACACTTTTGCGATTCGGCTCTATCGCAAGACAAAGGATATCCGCCTGGTTCAAGTCGCCCTTGGCCATCGCAACATTACCAACACTATGATTTACGCCGACTACGTCTACAGTCAGCAGGAGCTGAGAAAACTCATTCTCTAGGCGGCGCCGGAGGGGTTGTCTTCTGAGCGATCGGTGCTAGACTGATTCTTGAATGCGACTATGATCCAGGAGGGGTTGGTGAAACGTCGATTTGCTACTGCACTTGCTTTGCTTTTGTCTTTTTCAACTGTCGGATTGGCCGATCCAGCCCCTGGCATTTATGACCTCCCGCAAGTCGTTGCCGTGCAAAATCGGGCCTATCAAGTCAGCAAAGAACTTACTCTCCAGGCGGGATACTTGCCTTCAGATGCCTTCAACAAGGGTTACACGATCGGCGCCAATTACACCTATTTTTTCTCAGATTATTTGGGCTGGGAAATTCTCAATGCCAATTATGTGATCAACAGCCCGACAAATTTAAAAGGGGACCTGCTTGATTGCTGCCAGGTCCAAGTCGAGAATGTCGGCTTCGGAGGCGTGCTGGACTATATGCAGTGGTGA
>JAPKGD010000536.1 GCA_026648125.1 Bdellovibrionales bacterium
GAACGTCGCGTTTCTTTCTCTGACACAGATGCCATGGGTGTAGCGCATCATGCCAACTACCTTCGCTACTGCGAAGAAAGCCGCGTGGCATGGATGAGACGCCATGGTCTTACAAAACAGCACTATCCCGACCGTGAGCTCTGCTTGGCCGTAATTGAAAGTCGAATTCGGCACCTTCGTCCGGTTCGATTTGAAGATGAAATTCAAGTCTACCTGCAAGTTCGCCGCGAGCGATTGAAAATTCATTTCCAATATGCCATGGTTCGCAAAGTCGAACCGGATGTTACAGTGGCCCTTGCGGAAACCGTGCTCGTGCCATTAAACAGTGAACTGAAACCCATTAAGATGCCGGTCGAACTGGCGACTCAGCTGGAGAAAGAAATATGGACCGAAACCTGGCTCTAGAATTCGTACGCATAACGGAAGCAGCTGCCCTCGCCAGCGCCAGACTGATGGGGCGAGGAGACGAGAAGGCGGCAGACCAGGCCGCTGTCGATGCGATGAGGCGAGCCTTTGACAATGTCAATATCGATGGAACAGTGGTCATTGGCGAGGGTGAGCGGGATGAAGCGCCTATGCTTTATATTGGCGAACGCGTAGGGCGGCGGGGGCCTGATGCTCCAGTGATTGATATCGCTCTTGATCCACTTGAAGGAACGACGATTTGTGCAAAAGGTGGAGTCGGTGCGATCTCAGTGATTGCCGTTGCTGAAAGTGGAAAGTTTTTGCATGCACCGGACACCTATATGGACAAAATAGCCTGTGGCCCAGATGCCCGTGGCGTCATCGATCTTGAGGCTCCCGCCGCAGAGAATATTCGCCGAGTGGCAAAGGCCCTCAATAAAAATGTGGAAGATGTCACCGTAGTTATCTTGGATCGTCCTCGCCACGCGGATCTCATTCAGGAAGTGCGAAAAGCGGGTGCAAGAATTCGCTTGATTGGTGATGGTGACGTCTCAGCCGGAATTGCGCCCTGCTGGCCTGAGTCGGGAATTGATCTTTTGTTGGGCATTGGCGGGGCTCCTGAAGGAGTGATCACAGCCGCTGCCCTCAAATGCCTCGGCGGAGACTTTCAAGGGCGGCTCAAATTTCGATCGCCAGAAGAAAAAGCACGTGCCGAGAAGATGGGTGTCAAAGATTGCGAGCGTGTCTTTACCCGAGACGAATTGGCAAACGGTTCAGTGATGTTTTGTGCCACCGGGGTGACGGATGGCCCCCTTTTACAAGGAGTGCGAACGCTACCGGGAAATCGGGCCCATACCCATTCTATCGTCATGCGTTCGGCAACGGGCACTGTGCGGCGAATTGAAGCGGAACACAATTTCACAACTAAGCCCGGTCATTTGGGCACCCAGATGCGCTCATGAATATCGAGTTGAGTTGCTTTGCCTGTGGCAAGACGATGTTGTTTGTTGACCGAGTCGGTCGGCGTGACGAATGTTCTCATTGTGGCGCGGATGCGCATGTCTGCCGCAATTGCCAGCATTATGACGCCAAAGTTTATAACGAGTGTCGAGAAACCAGTGCCGAAGTTGTGCGTGAGAAGGATCGAGCCAACTATTGTGACTTCTACCAGCCTCGTTCAGGTGCGAGTTCTGGCGTAGATCAAAAGCAGTCCATGCTCAATGCGGCAGAGGCATTATTTAAAAAGAAATCTTGACCCTCTAAGGCCCTCGTCCTCATGATTTGATAAATTCTTAACTGAGAGTCGAGCAGCATGCGTCTATCTTTTCGCTTTCTTATTTTGGTTTCTTCGATACTTTCTGGTCAAGCAGCGCTTGCCAACGTGGTGGGAGCGGACACGCAAAACTTCAATCCGATTACCAGCGGCCTTGATTTTGTGACCGTGCACTCTTCCGAGACGCTTCGCCCGGGTCTTATCAATTTTGGGCTTTTTATCAACTATGCGGTCAACTCGCTGCCAAATTACGAAAATGTTGA
>JAPKGD010000537.1 GCA_026648125.1 Bdellovibrionales bacterium
CTGTTCTCCTGTTCTCTCCACCACATGCCCCAGCAGTTCCACCCCATGCAAGACAAGCTGGCTGGGGGAAACATCGGGCGGCAGGGTAGTCAGCGGTTCCTGGCTCACCTCTGTCAGCGGCCCCACCGAACGCAGGTGGTACCTGCAGCTCGTCCACCGCCGCATCGTCCGCGCCCTCCTGGGGCTTTTTGGAGGCTTGTCAATGAACCAAACCCGAGAAAATAAAGAGCAGACAAGGTCGTTGCGGAAGAGCCTTATACTCGATCCTATTCACCCTAAAGACTATAGGGAGCTTAACTTCACCTATTGCTGTGAACAGTGCTCCCATTTTGATGAATCCACTGAGCAATGCACCATAGGGTACGAAGCCTCAAAACACCGGCAAAAGGATCAAATTAAGCTCTATGAACTGACCGGTCGTATGGCTTTCTGCCGCTTTATGGAGATCGATTGATTCTCGTTGCATTAATTCTCTCTCTTGGAGCCCTATTTTTATGTTTTCTAGCGATAAGCCTCTTTTTGCAGTGGCGATCGGGAGACCATCAGGAACTCCCTCCCCTCCAATGGCTCACGCTAGACGGGGAAAAGGTGGCTTATTATCAATCTGGAAATGGTCCCGACCTCGTCCTGATCCATGGGTTGGGGGCCTCAAGTTATTGTTGGCGCTACCTCATTCCTCTTTTAGCAGAACGTTATCGCGTCACTTCTGTTGATATGATGGGGTTTGGGGAAAGCTCTCCGAACCCAGACCTCGACTTTACTCTTGATGGACAGGGCCAACGACTCCACTCAATATTAAGTCTCCTCGGGCTTAAAACTCCAGTCCTCGTTGGAAGCTCACTTGGGGGCTTGCTTGCTCTCTGGCTTGGCCTAAATTTCCCAACTCATTATTCCCGCCTTGTAACTTTAGCCCCAGCTGCTCTTGGGAAAGCGAAAGGGCTTTTGGTACCCCAATGGTCCTGGCTCAAGCGCTGGACCAAGCTCTATGTGAATATATGGACCATGCCCTGGCTGGTATTTTTTGTCGTAAGTTCCTTCCGACCAATATCTAGAGAGTCGCTCAAAAATTACTTGCGACCTTATGCTCGCCAAAATGCGATGAGCTGTCTTTTGAGCGCGGCTCAGGCGATCACCGACCCCAGAGTTCCCGATATTTTTTTGCAACTTGCCACACCGACCCTGATTCTCCGAGGTCGCTTTGACTTTCTTGTTTCTCAGAAAGTGGTAAATCGGTTAGCTCAGGTCATGCCGAACGCGCAGATCGAAAATTTGTCCTCAGCTCATCATCCACAGGAACACATCCCGCAAGTTATTGCGGCGAAGATTTTTGCTTGGCTTGAGTCGAGCCAAGATAAAAATCCAACTCGACTGTAGCCGCAAATCCTTGACTAAAGCCGATTCGACACTCGACATGAGTCCCCTAGCCTCGATCAATCATTGGTCTAAAATTGAAAGCCCTTAGTCGTATTTAGTCTACAGTCCTGTCAAGAATCCGATGGCGCTCCCGAAATGTTGTTTGTCACTGGGATGGATTCACTTCTTCACACTGAGTGATTTTCACTGAGGAGATTGAAGTGACCCAGAGGTCAATGGTGACCTCTGCTAACTGCGAAAGGAGGACTCAAGGACGAAGATCGGAGTACAAGGAAACTTATTAGACGTAAGTTTTAGTACCTATTTCGCACAAAAAAATAAACCTAGGCTCGGATGCCGCCCCTAAGAAAAAAAATGGGGTTAAGACAAGGAGGATTTTTGAAATTGAAAAGTAATGGAGGATAACCATGGGAATGAGAGTTTCAACAAATATAGCTGCAATCAATGCTCAGCGGAACTTGGTAGGCAGCCAATTTAATATCAATGACAGCTTAGCCAAGCTGGCAAGTGGAAGCCGAATCAATAAGGCTGCCGACGATGCCGCTGGTCT
>JAPKGD010000538.1 GCA_026648125.1 Bdellovibrionales bacterium
ACGGCGCTGAGCCTCCGCGACTGAGCTTTGAACTTCTCTTCGGATGGGCTTTTGCGCCCTTTGCTTGGCTTATGGGAATCCCATGGGCAGAATGCCAATCTGCAGGCGCGCTCCTTGGCCAAAAAACCGTTCTCAATGAGTTCGTGGCCTACCTCAATTTGGCAAAGGAGCAGGCCTCGTTTTCGCCGAGAACGGGAATCATTTTGTCTTATGCACTTTGTGGCTTTGCCAACTTTTCTTCGATTGCGATTCAAATCGGAGGGATAGGTGGAATTGCCCCAAACAAAAAGGGCGACCTTGCTCGTCTTGGCATTATCTCCGTGGTCGGTGGCACGCTGGCAACCTTTATGATGGCGGCAATTGCTGGTGTATTAATTTAAAAAACTGTATCAGGTGCCGCAGCCTCGTTTAACGATAAAGGGCTTACTTGCAGGAATGCGAAGATCTTCTCCGAGCTTATTTACAAATTGGACCTCTTTCGAGCTTCCAATGACCTTACAAGCTATGTACTTTGGTGGACATGACAAATAACCAATATAGCCATTCACACCATTAAGCCCTACACCCATATTCTCGAAAAACATTTTGGCCACGGGAGGATCTGCTGGGTTTTGACAAAGACTGTCGGTCATTGGCATGACAGGTCCAAAGTAGCAATTCAGCTTTTCACTGGAATTGTTCTCGTCCCACTTCGTAAAGAAATTCACTGTTTTTGCCGTGCCATCCGAATTTGACACACGAACCGTACTGATTCGCCATCCCACTCCGGCCGCTAGCGCTTCTCCTTGAAACGGATTCAAAGCAGAAGTTCCTTCATCCAGTTTCATAGTCGCAATCTTGGGACCGATTTGAGGCGCAGTCTCGGTGAGATCCTCATCGGCATTCAGCAGTTCCATGACCGAAAGAAAATACTTCTGAGTGGTTGAGTCACAAGTGTTGGTGGGAGGCGGAGTGTCTCCTGGATCTTCGCCGGGCGGATTGTCGCCGGGATTTTGATCCGACGGAACGTCCGTAGAAGAAGTATCAACCTCGAAATTTTTAGTTTTATATCCGGAACAATTTTGAAATCCCAGAGTGATGCCAATAATAGCCGCGACAACAATTCCAATACTCGCGTATTTCATATGACCCCTTTTGCCTAAGTTCTCAATTATAGACAATTTCGACCAAATTGCGCCAGTTTGAATCCAGAGTCGTTCTAAACCGTCTCAAGCTGAGACGAAACCGCCACAAAGGGGGATTCAATATAAACTTATCAGAGGGATTCTGCTCTTATTCGGGGGAGTTACACAAAAAAAGTAGAGGTTCGCTTCTCCACCTGCTCACGACCCTGATCAACCAGACTCCAGAGAGTGAAAAGCGCAAAAGAATAGATCAAGCTCGAAGCCCATGTAGCTGGAAAAAATGGGATTCCTGCCACATAGCAAGTCATTAAGCCGGACAAACTTTTAGGATAAAGATCCTGAGTCATCCAAACGCCAAAGTTGGTGATGATATAAAAAATCACGGCAGATACAGAGGACATTCCCGCTAATCGCCCCCAGCCAAAACGTGCAGGCCGCAACTGATCCCAACCCAGCAAAGCCGCAATGACCAGGCTCACGTAAACGAATGGCATGGTTGAATGAAATCCCAGGTAGAGATCGCTCAAAAACATCGCCATAAGAGAAATCACCACTCCCAACCGGGCTGAGCCAAACCGGGCTCCCGCAAAAAGTGCAATTGCCATAACCGGCGAGAAGTTCGGCGGATGAGGGAGCCATCGCGACAAAATAGCCATGATGATGACGCGCAGGATGATGTCGAAGTTCGTTCCCGGCGGCAGGAAGTAGTTCAGCAGCAGCGAGGCGGTGAACAGGAGCGTGATCAGCGGCACGCCGCGGATGAACTCGATGAAGCCGACGCAGATGGTCTTGACCAGAA
>JAPKGD010000539.1 GCA_026648125.1 Bdellovibrionales bacterium
GGCGACCCAGGAGTTCCGGCTAAAGAAACCGAAGAAGCGTACTCCTTCGGTTCCTGCTCAAACTACTCGATAAATGCTTTTAGCTTATTTGATCGTGAGGGATGACGAAGCTTTCTTAAAGCCTTCGCCTCGATTTGACGAATACGTTCTCTGGTCACGTTAAAATCCTGACCCACTTCTTCCAAAGTATGATCGGACTCTTCGCCTATACCAAAGCGCATGCGCAGGACTTTCTCTTCGCGCGCAGTTAAAGTCGAAAGGACTCGACGAGTCTGCTCCGCGAGGTTGAGGTTCACAATCGCCTCAGAGGGATTGATAACCTTTTTGTCCTCAATAAAATCTCCAAGATGCGAATCTTCTTCTTCGCCCACCGGGGTTTCCAAAGAGATCGGCTCTTTCGCAATCTTGAGAACTTTTCTGACCTTATCAACTGGCATATCCATCTTCTGGGCGATTTCCTCAGGAAGAGGCTCACGACCGAGTTCTTGAACGAGATAGCGCGAAGTACGTACAAGCTTATTGATCGTTTCAATCATATGAACCGGAATACGAATGGTGCGGGCCTGATCGGCTATGGCACGAGTGATCGCCTGACGAATCCACCATGTGGCGTAGGTCGAAAACTTATATCCACGACGATACTCAAACTTATCCACAGCTTTCATCAAGCCGATATTGCCTTCTTGAATGAGATCCAAGAACTGAAGCCCTCGGTTGGTGTACTTCTTTGCAATCGACACCACCAAGCGGAGGTTCGCCACTACGAGTTCTGATTTTGCCTCATCGGCTTCGCGCTCACCCTTCCAAATGGCTGTGTAAGTGTCGCGAATCCATTCAAAGGTCATTTCAGTTTCTTTATGTAACCGATCAATGCGAGCCTTCGCGCCAGTGGCCAACCGATAGTGAGCTCGGAAGCTATTGTAGTTGAGACCAGTCTCTCGTTGCATCTTCTGGGCTTCAACGTCATTGCTTTCAACCAATTTATATCGAGCAATGAGGGCATCCAGATCTTTCGAGAAAGTCTTCGTCACAGCGTCTCTGGTGCGGCGACGGAGTTCCGTCATGCGGCTCACTAAGTTTCTAAACTTAATAACGATGCGATTGATGGTCTTTCGGTTGAAGTTGATGCTTTCAAAATTCTCCATCAACTGTTCATTGATTTTGGTTAACTCCGCCTGTGCTTCAAGTGAAGCCTTGGAGTTGTGCGGCTGATCGCGGAGAGCTTCGAAATTTTTTGCTGCTTTTTTCTGATACTTCTTAACATGGCCGATCAGGGTATGAATCTTCTCGATATACTCCTGCTCGTCGTACTGAGTCTCTTCGTCCTCAAGACCTCTAAAAATAGACTTAACCTTAATTCTGCCTTCATCCAATCGCTTACCAAGTTGAATGATTTCATAAGTACCAATAGGCGACATAAGGATGGCACGAACGATCTCCCGCTCCCCTTTTTCAATCCGGCGAGCAATTTCCACTTCACCTTCACGGGTCAAAAGGGAAACGCTTCCCATCTTTCGTAAGTAAACACGGACGGGATCGTTGCTCTTGGTGTCTTCAGCGACCTCGGCTTCTTCTTCTTCTTCCTCTTCTTTAGACGCTGCGTCGGGGTCACCGAGGAAGAACTGATCTTCTTCATCCTCTTTCTTAATTTCTGACGCCTCGGAAATAATTACACCATTTACCTCTAAAGCCTGCATGAAACTGTCGAGAACAGAAGGCGCCAAAACTTCGGGTGCAAGCGACTCGTTAATCTCTTCAATCGTGAGCGCTTCTTTTTCTTTGGCCAGCTTTATAAATCGCTGAATTTCCTCCTTAATTAGCTCTTCTTGTTGAGCGAGGGTCAGCTCTTTAACTGGGCTTTCAAGCTGTTTGTCGGTCGGTTTCTTACTCATATCAATTCACTCCAAAGCGCATATAGCG
>JAPKGD010000054.1 GCA_026648125.1 Bdellovibrionales bacterium
CGTACTGAGAACATCTGTCAGTCGAGTCAGAGTCTCGTTTGAGAGCGGTGGCCGGTTCTTCGCATTGAGATAGTTCTGCACACTCTTTCTCGCGGCTCGGTCCAGCAATGCATTTGAAAGTTCCGCACTGTTAATCTTGTCCGAGGAGCAACTTAAAAGTTTAAATACGGCGACCTCGAAACCTGGAACTTTTGGTCCCATATTGACAAGAGCATGTGCCGTGGAGATCCATCCCGATCCGCATTTAAATTGGGAGTTTAGGTTCGCCACATAGGGAGCCGTTTTTACATTTCTTCCGCGTAAAACAATGCTCGCGGCCCGATAAATGGTCTTTTGCGCTTCGGTGAGGCTTTCACTTTCTGAGAATTCTGAAACCAACTTGAGTAGGTTTTCTACTCCTCCCTTTAGCGCCTTTCGGGCCCGCCCTTGATTTTGTGAGCTCAGATAGGGAAAACCGGCGGCGAGAAGCTTAAGGCCAACCTCATTTGAACGAGAACCCTCTATCAATTTGTTAATTAAGGCGGTCTTCCCCTGTTTGTCCTCACTCTGGAGGGCCCGGGCTAAAAGGAGAAAGTCTTGGGGGCGGACTTTACGTTCCCGAGTCAGGAACGCAATCGCCATGTTGGCAGTGTCGGAGTCGAGGAGGAGGCCAGACAATGAGGCTATCGGATGAACAAGCATAGGGTGTTTTGAAGTGGCAGAGGCAAGTTTCATAAAAAGAGTGGGGTCCGAACCTTTAACTTGTGCCAAATATTCAATGATCAAACCGACATCGTCCGAAAAATCTTGATCTGGCTCTTGTCTTGGTTGTTGCTTGAGCTTCTCTAAAAGAGACGTAAATTTCACTATCCGCTCGAGGTGATCGACATTCTCCGTGGTTATCTCTAGCTGAATTTGCTTTGCGATTTTTTTTGCCTCTGAAACCAGAATGGGGTCCGACAAACTCTCTGTTGCGCTTTTGGCAAAGAAATCAAGTTTCTCGTCCAACGAAAAATTCTCATCTTTGAATGCTTCTTGCAAGAGTGTTGTGGGAACGGATAAATTCTTTCCTTGATTCCTACTCGCACTAAAAACTCTCCACCTGGCAGAGGAACTGAGGTCGGAACGCTCAAGGACTGCAATTATTTGCTCGGGCTCATTGAGATTTGTAACTAGAATCGTAACGAGCTGGTCAGCAATCTCATTGACCTCGGGTTCTGACTTCAAACTGTTATACTCAAGTCCAGGTAGTGCCTTGAGCAAAGATAACGCCTCGTTTGCTCCAACATTACCTAATTGACCGAGTATGATGAGCCATTCCGATTTTTCTTTGGGTGTCTGGGCCTTACCAAAGGGGTTGGCGATGAGTTTTGCGCATTGAGATTGGCCTCGGCAGGCTTCAATCAAGGAGCCGTGCCATTGACTGCCATTGTAGCGCAAGCGTTCGAGGCTGCCGTATCTCGTTAATAGGGTGTCCAAAATTAAAGAGGCGTGATTGGCGCTATTTGCCAGAATGGATTGTAGGCACGTAGTTAGGTCTCGATCAGATGGATTTTTTCCATTTGAGTATAGAGTTCGAAGCAAAAAGGTAAATGCGGGGGGCGATTCAACCAGAGACTGAAGTTCGTCATTAGGTAGTTGAGCGAGTCTGAGAGCTGTCTGGATGAGGTGAGCTTGCTGGCTATTGTCGAGTGATTCGAACGAAGCAACCATTGCCGTACAAACACGAGGAGCTGCTACAATCAAGTTCTCTTCAAGGCCCAGAGCAATGAGTGTTGATTGTGTTTGTTCGGGAATGATGAGCGCTGCTCCGACTGCCATAAGAGCACATGCAAAGATCATCAAAATGAGTAGTCTGAATTTTCTCGATAACATTCAAAGGCTTATCGGCCCACGCAAGAGCTGACTATATATTCATTTGATTGTTCTTATCTCAACCTCTTCTTAAGTCGAGCGACGGCCCCGACCTTTCGCTTGGGCCTTTGCGCTAAGCGGGTCTTCTGGCCAGCTGTGCTTTGGGTATCTCGCTTTTAATTCTTTTCTCACTTCAAAATAGGTGTCTTTCCAGAAATTCGCGAGATCGGATGTCGTTTGTACGGGCCGAAAATTCGGTCCCAGGAGTACAAGTGTAATTGAGACCTTGCCGTTTAATATCTTTGGACTTTGTTGCCAGCCAAAAACCTCTTGGATGCGTATTTCTGTGTAAGGTGGTCGTCCCTCTGGGTAAATAATGCGATGTGATTCTCCACTTGGGGCGTGAATTCGGTCAGGTACTTCGTGATTGAATTTTTTTAATATTTCGCGGTTAAGCTGTGACTCGAATGCTTGGCACAAATTTCTTTTGGCTATAGTCTTTAGATCCGAAGTGTTAAATGAAATCATTTCTAATGCCGTTCGGATTTGCTCTTGAGAAAAATCGTTCTCTCCGTGCTTAACAAAAAATCGCCAGCGATCTTTGAAGCGACTAAACTCACCATTAGCTTTTTCGAGCCAATCCATTCGAGTCATCAAGACATCGACGAATTGGGCCGAGATTAGTTCTGGTGGTGCGGGCTGAGGAGGTGACTCAGAAAGAACAAGATCTCTATAAACGCGTTGATGAATTTGATTGAAGCGCATCGTGGCTTCGTCAAAATCTAATTTGGTCACCGTCGATATCTCGTGGCCGAGCCAACTTTGAATCTGATCTTCACTTAGTCCAGTTGCGAGAGATACGAGGGTATCCGCAGAAGATTCGAGATCTACTCCATTTAGAGCAATAAAAAATGAACTTCGCTTAACCATACTTGCGTCAGAAAGACGAACGCCACGGCCTCCGACCATGAGTCCACGCTCGCTCTGACCCCTTCGACGGCATAGTCGGTCAGGAAATGATCTCAATAGAATTTTGCTCATAAGACTTCTGTCCGGGGAATTCACCAATGGTTTGGGGCCTTGAGCTCTTATATACCTTAGAATCTGCTTCGCCGAGTTGTCGACTGACACAACCGCTCCGCGCAAGACTTCGCTTGAGCTCGGTCGCTTCCGCCATTCTTGCAGTAACTCGAGACGTAAGGAAATGTCGCACTCCCATTGGTCCGCCTGATGGGCAGAAACGGACTCAGAGCGAATGAAATCACGTTCGTTTAGGATTGCGGCTAGATCAGCGCCTAGGCCTGGGCAATTTTCAGAGACTGCTTCGAGAACAAGGCGACCCAATCTCGGGGGTAGAGGCCACTGCAACAGCTTTGCACCAGTTGCGGTGAGCTCACCGTTTTCAGAGATTGCTTGAAGGTAAAGTAACTCACTTCGAGCTGATTCGATTTGCCGTTGAGTTGGATTTTGAAACCACATAAAGCGACTTGGCTCTTTAATTCCCAAAGCAGCAAGGAGAAGTAGAGTTTCTGAGAGTTGGACGCGTAGAATTTCTGGCACGGCCTGTGCCATGAGCCCAGAGTTCTCTTGCTGGCTCCATAGTCGAATGGTAAGGCCTGGACCTTGGCGGGCGGCCCGACCCGCTCGCTGATCCGCACTTGATTTGGAAATTCTGCATAATTCAAGCCGAGAAAACCCGGATCGGCTATCTACGCGCATAACCTTTTCAAGTCCACTATCGATAACGACGTTTACTCCATCTACTGTCACCGATGACTCAGCCAGATTCGTCGCCAAGATAACCCGCCGACGTTTTCCGCGCCGTAATGCTCTTTGTTGCTCTGCAAAGGGGAGGCTGCCGTGAAGTGGAATTAAATCAATTTCGAATAGGTTGGATCGGTCTTTTAAATCTCTTTGAACGCGGTCAATTTCACCCGCACCGGGCAAGAAAACTAAAATGTCTCCCAGCGAGGAGTTCAAGGCTCGTTCTACGGTGTTGGTTACCCGTTTGAAAAATTCATAGTCCAATTGAAGCCTCATGGACTGATTCTGATATTCAATGGTCAGAGGGTGACGCGAACCTGGAATGGAAATAAGTGGAGCATCACCCAAGAATCTGCAAATCGGCTCTGTGTCGAGCGTCGCCGACATGACAAGAATTTTAATGTCCCTTCCTAAGATCTGAAGCTCTCTCAACAATCCAATAGCGAGGTCCACATGAATTGATCGTTCATGAAACTCATCGAGTATGACCACGTCGACGCCAGTCAGAGTAGGGTCTTGGAGCAACTTGCGAGCAAGAAGCGCCTCAGTCAGATAAATCAGTCGCGTTTTTTCAGAAGTTACATTTTCAAAGCGGACTTGATATCCAACTTCTTCGCCGATTTTCCATCCATTGAGGTCTGCCACGCGATGAGCGGCAGCTGCCGCGGCCATTCGCCTTGGCTCAAGGACGAGAATTTTCCCATTAAACTCTTTAAGCAGTAGCGGCGGAATCGTTGTGGTCTTGCCTGCACCGGGCTCAGCGGTTAAAACGAGGTTATGCTTGAGGGTTCCCGGTGCAATCAATGTGGCTGGTTCCCAATGGCGGTCAATCAATTCAATCTTGTTTTAATTTTATAATTGGCTTTAGAAGTACAAGACTTATTACCAACATCGCCTTCGCAAGTCGGTACTCCGCAGCTCACGCTGATAATTTTGTTCTCTTTATTATCAGCGCGAAATTCCGCTTTCCAGTCTGTACAGGCTTGCTTCCAGTTTGCTCGAGCTTCTCTGTTCATTCCGCCAGGCTCACCCATGACTTCTGCTTGACCGTCTTGAACCTCCCAAAGTGCCTCGCACTTAGATAGTTCTGCGGCTTTACCTTTGCGAATTTCAATGGTGGTAGAGTCTTGATTATTGGCGTTCACATCCTTCACATCCACAGATTGGGCCCAGGAGCAGGGCGATAGAAAAAATGCTAAGGTCAGATACCGAATGACCATGTAGATCCTCCATTTATGAGTAATTCCGAGACTCTATCACCCTATGAGGCCAGTGGAAACCGTCCCTCTTTGCTTGGTTGATGTAAAGTTTTTTTTAGTCCTTTCAATGGGTTGCAAATCATGGCGAGACGTGTCAGAAGGGGGGCTGTAATGGCACTCTCTCTCGCGAAGATTAGGAGATTCGCCTTAGAGCTTGATGAAGCGAGCCGGTCCCCTTGGAGCCATAAGATCCAGGCAAACATTCTCAGCGCGGCCTTTGCCGTCACTCTCCTCATGAATCTCACCTTTTTGACCATTTCTGCAATCCATTGGCGATGGACCTCTGTGGCCGTTCAAGGATTGGTTTTTGCGGGGATATTGTACGGGGCTTATTTTCTCTTCCGTTTTGGTGACCCCGTTCGAGCGCTTTCCACTCTCGCTTGGGTTTTATTACCCGCATTGATCTACCGAACTTATCATATGGGCGGCGCAGGATCGCCAAGTATCCTCGGTGTTATCATTGCTTTCACTCTCTTCTCCTTGATCCTTCCTATCCGCCGAGCAATTTTCTTCTCGAGTCTTTATCTCGCCGTCATTCTTGCCTTTGTGGCCATCGAGTACTTCGGAATCCATCTGAAGAGCTCAATGCCACCTGATGTCCAGCAGGCCTTTCGGATTTTTAATATTCTATCGATTTTGTTTGTGATTTTTTGGATGGTCTTTTTGTTCCGCCATGCCCATGCCGTTTTGGTCAAAGAAATGATTGAACAGCGCGACCGTCGGGCGATGCTCTTTCGCGTATTGGCGCATGATCTCGCCTCTCCACTTATGGTTTTAGGTGGACAACTAGAAAAGCTGAATGGCCAGGATCCACATATCGAAAAAATGAAAGTCGCTCTTGGCCAGATAGAGGATATGATTGCCCGAGCAAAGTCGATTGAGTTGGCGAGCACCCATGGACAAAATCAAATTCCCGACTTAGTTGACCTCACGGAAGCGGTTGAATCATCCATCGAGCGTATCCTTCTAAGAGGTCGCGCGAAAGAAGTTCATTTTCGCTTTGAAAGTCCGCCACAAGAGGCGGTCGTGGCATTTAATCGATCAAGTCTTATTTATCATGTTTTGGAGAACATATTTTCAAATGCGCTTAAATTTAGTCCTCGTGGAGGCTTTGTTGAAGTCGAGGCCCTTGAAAAGAAAGATGAATGGCAGCTCATAATTAGTGATCAAGGCCCTGGATTTCCTCCTTTGTTTTTAGATCGATTAAAAGTTGCCGACCCAAAGATAAGGCGATTGGGCAGCGAAGGAGAAGCGGGAAGTGGTCTTGGTCTTTTGATTGTCGATGCGGTCATGAAAGTTTATGGCGGACATTTTCAAATTGAAAACCAACGACCTGGAAATGAGGGGAGCGGGGGTACGATCATCTTAACTTTTAAGAAGGGGCTTCGAATGGGAGACAACCTGGGCCAATAGGTTTTGCCAGGTTCTATTGAAAGGGCTTGGTTACTTGCGCGCAGCCAGAGTGTTCGGGATTCACACTCATCTCCACAATTTTCCCTCCGCTGCATCGGTATTGCAGGGTCGCACATTCGCCCGAAGTATTTGACAGAGTCGGAGCAATCCATCCATCCCAATCACAAGAAATGACATCGGAACTACTGGCGCATCCGATGACTTGATTTTCTTGGTTGGTAAAGAGAATGCGAAAGACAGTTATGGGTTTTAATTCAGTGGGCCGATGTCCATTCTCAACTTCGACAACTAAACGGGATAAGAATTTTCGAGGGTTATCAGTGTCTTGAGCGTAGAGCAGAATTCTTTTGGCTTGTAGCCCTTGACTGCTCCCTGACAGGGGCTGCCGGACTCTCACCAGGAGTGGAGCGCCTTCCCCGCAGGCGCCGGCAATAGAGTCGAGAATTACGGGTTCAGATGGATTGAGGCGGATTCCCTCAAAGTTGCATAAGCAAGTGTCTGGATCTGCGATGACTTGATTTGTTGTGCTTTGCAGATCGCTCATTTCGCTTTTCTGAAGAAGGTGCATCTGAGAGTCGATTTGCTGCTTGTATAGACTCGTAAACGCTGCAGCGGCAATCCTCATGATTCCAAGAGTGATTAGAGCTTCGGTGAGAGTAAATCCTTTGGGATTTAAAATTGTACGAAGTTTAGAAAAAGAGTTATCTATCATGATCTATTGAAATGATAATGAGTAGGTGATGACGTTGTATAGAAATGATTTAGGAGGAGCTTGAATATGGTCGTGGTCGTGGCAGGAGCAACAGGACTTGTGGGGCGTGAAGTTGTTAAACTTTTGCAAGTTCGGCCTGACGTCACAGCGATTCATCTGCTTCTTCGTAAAAGTTGGACATTGGACCAGTCCAAAATTCAAGAGCACAAAATTGGTTCTTTAGAGACTTTTGATTATGAAGAGCTGCCTGTGAAGGCCGTCGACATAGTGTTCTGTTGTTTGGGAACCACCATCAAAAAGGCAAAATCAAAAGAGGCATTTCGGGCCTTGGACGAAACTGCGGTCGTCAAACTCGCTCGGTGGGCCAAATCCCACGGCGCCCAAAAATTTTCAGTCGTTTCTGCTTTAGGGGCAAAGAGCGAGTCATCTATTTTTTATAATCAAGTGAAGGGGCAAATGGAGCAAGAGGTTCAGACGGTTCGAATCCCACACACCTTGATCCTCCGCCCCTCTCTTTTGTTGGGGCATCGAGAGGAGTTTCGCTTGGGAGAAGTGATTGGATCTATGGCCATGAGGCTTCTTGCAAAACTGATGGTTGGATCAATGAGAAAGTATCAAGCCGTAAGGGCGGAGAACCTTGCGCTTGCGATGGTGGGTTCAGCCCTATCAATGACTTCGGAGTTGGAGATTCTTGAGAATGATAGAATACTTGCCTACGAGCCCGGAAAGCTAGCGTAAGGTCCTGTGGTTTTTTATTCATAAATGTGGCGCGAAGCTGACTGTTTGAAATCCTTTGGCAAATACGTCCTCTTTACCGACCAAAGGCGAGACGAGATAGACCCCTTAACCTTGCGGATCTTAAGGGCAACAGCGATAATTTAGGAGATAGAGGAGTACGAGGTGTGTCTCGATTTGAGATACAAGGAAAGATGAAATGATTCAGACCAAATCACACAAAAGTTATTTCGTCTTTTTGATGATTCCGATTTGGCCATTGCTCACCGAATATGTTTCTTTCGGCGCACAATCTTATCGCGTGAACTATGGGACCAACCAAGACATCGATGAACATGGGGTATGTCAGAATGTCGCAAACGGTGCAACCGCAGCTCTGGATGTTTTTGTGCCCACCAATACGGCAACAGAATGGTCCAACTTTCGTTCAGCGCCTCCCGGTGGAGTAACCGTTGCGGCTTGTTCTTGCACGCCCGGTGCTCTCACGGTGACAGCGGCAGCATCAGGCTCTGTTACGGTTCCCGCATTGTGTACCGCCCGGATCCAAGCCTGGGGCGGTGGGGGAAGTGGCGGAAAGCAGTCTGGTACGGGAAGTAGTAATTCTGGGGCCGGCGGCGGCGGCGGTGCCGCGCCCGCGACGCCGGGCTACACCGCGGTGGCCGTGTCGAACGGCGGCAACATCACGGGGACCGTTCGTTGGACCGGCGCGCGACCTCCGATGGAGCCGTTGCCCG
>JAPKGD010000540.1 GCA_026648125.1 Bdellovibrionales bacterium
GCTTTATCGAGGCGAGTTTAAGTAATGGTTTAAAGATTTTGAAAAAGAATCAGCCCATCATAATTTTCCCAGAGGGCGAGCACGGCAACTTTAAGCCCTCGGTTCAAGCTTATGATTTGCGTGAATTCAAGCGCGGATTTGTACGCATGGCCATCAAGGCCCACTCTCCCATTGTACCAACGCTCATTATTGGAGCCGAAGAAACTCATATTAATTTAAGCCAATTTAAATTTCCGGAGCGATTTCGAAGTCTCATTCTACCTATTCCACTCAATTTTGTTCCGCTCCCCGCCAAGTGGAGAATTCAGCTTTTACCGGCTATTCATCTGCCCTATGGCGAAGAGTCTGCTGACAACAATGAGCTGGTTCATGAGCTGGCAGAGGACATCAGGGAAAATATGCAGGTGGGATTGAATGGCCTTCTCGCAAAGCGAAAGTCTGTCTTCTTTTAGTGAGCGAAATTAACCTGGGTAGTCTGCAGCGTCGGCCCCGATCACTCGGATGATCTTTAACCATTTATTGATCAAGAGCCCCGGTGAGTTTTCATCGCGGCTCACCAAAGCCGTGGTAATAATAAAAGCCACCATAACTCCCACAACTAACAAGAGAGTGTATTCGACCACAACCTGGCCGCGTTCGCCTTTTCGATTCGGTTTTCTCCATGCCATGCTAACTTATCGGCAACGTGGCGTTTCAACTTGAGGCAGAACCTTTAGGCTTCTGCCAATACCAGCGAGGGGCCTGCAATCCCCATTTTTGGCCATGCCTGGGCTATAGACTCCACCCGATCATAGAGCTGATCAAAGACCTCTTCTTGCAAGGGTCCACCGACACCCACAACGTGATCTTCACCCAGTTTCGCGTTGACCAAATGTTGCCCAACCACTTCCGAACCAAAGCAGTTCGTGAAGATCTCTTCGGTCGGGTAAAGCATTATAAATATATTGGGCAGGCGGCGCCGTGAAAGCGGCTCAGCACCTTTGATCCACCCTTGAAGACGGTCTTGCAATCGAAAGTAAATTCGAAGGGCAAGGGCCTCTTGATACTGTGCGAAATAAATACGAACCGGGCCATCGAAGATCGCCGCATTAAATGCGGGCGAATAATAGCGCGATTGTGTCAGCTGCGATGCTGATTGTCTCATTGCTGCTGCTCCTTGCTGCATGTGTCGCATCCTGTCGAGACACTTCAAGACTAGAAAAGTTTTTCGCATAAATGCAAAACTTTTTTTTGTTGACCCAAAGAATTTTTCAAACCAAACGAGAATTGAGCTTTCGGCCGGCCCGCCAAGTCGAAGCTACGGGATGTAAACCAACGCTGTAGAATAAATCCCGCCAAGAACCTTCAAGAGTGCAAAAATCTGCTTCAAACCCGGAAATTAAGGCCCCGTGTGACTTCTCGAGCTTCAGGGCGGCAGCGGCGCCAAAGGTGTAAGCCGCCAAAACCTCAGCCAATGACATTTTCATCTCAAGTCGAGCCAAAACACCTACCAAGGAAAGATCTTGAGTGGGGCTTGTGCCGGGATTGAAGTCCGTTGCGAGAGCCACGCGAACACCTTGATCAATCATCTGCCGGGCTTTGGGATACGCCATCTTAAGATAAAAGTCAGAAGTCGGAAGCAAAACCGCCGTGGTCGGAGACTGGCTCAGAGCCTCAATGTCTTTTTCGCTCGCAAACACAGCATGATCTACCGAGACCGCGCCCGCTCGAAGAGCCTCACCGGTGCCCCCTCCTTGAGAGAGTTGATCAACGTGAGCCACAGAGTAGAGGCCAAACTCCTGAGCAGACTTAAACCATTGCTTTAAGTGTTGAACTGCAAAAAACCCACTTTCGACATAGAGATCGACCCGATCTGCCAACTTTTTTCGCGCCACTTCGGGAAGAACTTTTTTGCTTAAAAATTCAACATAGTCGTCGGC
>JAPKGD010000541.1 GCA_026648125.1 Bdellovibrionales bacterium
TAAAGCCACTCCAACAACGGGTACTTATACCTTTTTTAGCATCTTTTGAGACGCCAATAGTCCGATAGGAATTTGGAGCGCCTTTGAAATTTTTAAGTATGGCGAATGGGAATAGGCGAATTGGAACGCGAAGAAAAATTGAATAAGGTTGAATCCAGAAAATGGGTTCTTATCGTCGATGATGAGCCTGAAATTCGCGAGAGTTTGCGCACTTTTATTGAAATGAATCTGAGAGACCAAGTCAAAATTGTCGAAGCTAAGGATGGCATCGAGGCTACAACCCGAATTCATTTTAGAGCCTTTGATGTGATCTTAACAGGTCTCAAAATGCCGCGAAAACAGGGGCAAGATTTTGTTAAATCGGTGAGAAGTAGTCAGTTGAACTCACGTACACCGATAATTGTTGTCACAGGCTTTTCAGATGATTCTTTGGGCGGTGACCTCATTCAAGTCATAGAAAAGCCTTACTCCTTTGAGCAAATCAGCACAGCTGTACTGACCCAGCTCAAGCTAAAAAATGGTGAAGACAGAATTTCTGCTGAATTACTGAATGCCCTAGTCGAATCAAATATTGCCTTTTATGAGTCGGTTTTAAAATTGCCCTGTCAATTGGGAAGCCCAGGGCCTTTGGCGAAAGGCTCGGAGTTCTGTGGAGATCTCTTTTGTTTGGCAACAGTCCAGTCGGGTAAAGGTCTCAATCAATTTCTCTTCGGCTTCTCCAGAACTTTTTTGACCAAGGCTTTGCCCAAAGAGATGCCTGTCCAAAGTGACTCACTCGAGAAAGCGACACGAGCCGCGGGACAATCGATTCTCAAACGAGTCGTCAAGCTGATCGGCGTAGATCGAATTGCAAGTACCGAGACCCAAGTTCTAACGGGTGACAGCCCGAAATTGGGCGAACTCAAAAGTTTGGCAGGATTGGTCGTGCCAATTCAATCCGAGGGCGGCTCGGTTCATATTTACGCTCTCTGGCCCTCACCGTAGGGGTTTAGAGTAAAGCCAAAGATTCTCAAAGCGGGGATTGAATGTTCTTCAACTCCAATTTGATCCTCGATTTACCAGGTTAATTAAGCGACAACGGCCTAAACAAAGGGGGCGTTATGCATTTATTAGGCTTATTCATCCTTTCAGCCGTGTCGATTCAAGTTTTTGCAGCTGAGCCATTTAAATTTACATGTGTGACGGGTGTTCCTTCCACATCCTTTGCTGTTGCGCAGGACAAGGAGTTTCTCAATGTTTCGGTCCTTCACCACAATGGTGTTGAATATATGCCCATTTTTAATGGTGTGATTACTCCAAGGGATCTGACTGAGATCAAGCGCCAGGCGGATTCTATGGTTAAACTGGGAGATAAGACCTCAGTGAATTTTCCGATGAATAAATGTTCGTTTTATGGGGACGGCGTTTTTACTTGCTACCACGGAGATAAAATCAAAATCGACGGGGAAGAGTACGATCTCTTTGCAATTCATTCCACCTTGAGCACGGTCAAAGGGCAGGGTTTCGAATTTAAAAATCGAACGGTGACTTTGAGTGTTTACGTCAATAATCGTCGACAACAAATCTCGATGGTTTATGAAAATGAAGACTGTGCCTTTGAGAATGAGCCGCCCGCACAACCGATAAATAGGGCTCGGCGCTGAGTATCACCACTCGAGCTTTGGCGGTTTGGAAAACTGAATTTGGCTCTCAGAATCAAGTCTGAGATTGCATCCACCCACGGCCCGGGCCGCCCACATTGTGTTCTCCATGGCATCAATGACGTAATTAGTGTTTGGTCTTCCTCTGAGTGCTGAGAAGAGGGGAAGACGGGAGCCGATGGTCGGAATGGTCTTGGTCTTTGCAGATGGGTCGTAGAGAACATGTTCGTCCGTCCAATCAAAGAGAATAAATCCCCGAGGAG
>JAPKGD010000542.1 GCA_026648125.1 Bdellovibrionales bacterium
AAATCCTACTAGTCGAAGACATGGATTCCTTTCGGGGAGCGGTTAAGCAGATGCTTGAAGTCTACAATGACGTAGACGAAGCGGCTGACCTGGCCGCAGCCAGAGCCATTTTGCAGAAATCCACATACGACGTGGTGATTCTGGACAAAGGCCTCCCGGATGGCGATGGAATCAATCTAATTTCCGAAATTAAGGAAGCGAACCCCAACGCCGTTGTCATTGTCCTCACATCGGATTCCGATTTCAGCTCAGTCAAGCATTGCATTGCCCGCGGCGCCGACGACTATGTCATCAAATCCGAAAACATTATTCCAGACCTATTGGTGCGCATTCCCGTTGCTGTTTCTAAAGCGGCATCCAGTAGACGCTTGGAATCTCTTGAGCAGCAAGTGAGGGACGCATTCAAATATGAAATCGTTGGTAAGTCGGCACCCACAATGCAACTCAGGGAAACGATTCTCAGCCTCAAAGGCTCTAACGCCCATGTCCTCATTACAGGTGAAAGCGGAACCGGAAAAGAGTTGATAGCCCGACGATTGAACGCCATCGAGGATGACGGCAAGCGTCCGTTCGTCGCAATCAACTGCGGTGCGATTCCTGAAACTCTTTTAGAAAGCGAACTCTTTGGTCACAAGAAAGGCTCCTTTACCGGTGCAACCCAAGATCGTCCCGGAAAATTTGAGTTGGCGCACAAAGGAGATATTTTCCTGGACGAAATTGGTGAAATGCCACTTTCAGCTCAAGTTAGGCTCTTACGCGCGATTCAAGAGGGCGAATTTTCTCGCGTGGGTGACAATCGCACGATCAAAGTGGAATGCAGAGTGATCGCTGCCACCAACAAGCACCTAGAGGAGATGGTGAAGGAGGGGCGCTTTCGCGAAGACCTTTACCATAGGCTCAATGTCGTTCGCATCGGCACTGCTCCCCTGAGAAATCGAATGACGGACATTTCCGATCTGGCCAAACTTTTCACCCTTCAAATTGGCGGCGCAAATTTCAAAATCACGGACCGGGCGCTGAAAGCTCTTGAAGATTATGACTGGCCAGGAAATATCCGAGAACTTCGTAATGCAATCGAGCGCGCCATTATTTTGACCAGAAAGCGCAGAGCAACCGAGGTCATTTTTGAAGACATTATCATTCAAGAGCCGATTCATGACTTGAGCTATCGCCTCAGAAAGATTTCATCCAGCCTTCCGGCAAGTACGACAGATTTATCTCCCGAAAAATATTCTGAATTTATGTCGCTTGTCGAAAAGGAGTATTTTTCAGCAGCGCTGGCCGCCGCAAACGGCAACGCCGATAACCTGGCTGCTCGTATCGGTGTAGGACGGAGCACGATTTTCAAAAAACTGAAGGCTCTCGGTGTTCGTTCACAAAAGGAAAACTCAGGCACGATGCGAAACAGTGAATACTCCTTTGAACCCAGGAGCTATCAATGAAAACCACAAAAGTTATTTTAATTTTAACGGCCTTCTTGACCGTTGGCCAGGCAAGAGGAGGAACTGAAATGGCAACCGCCGCAGAAATCATCGAAAAAATGGGACTTCAACCGCTTCCTGGCGAGGGCGGATATTATCGAGAGACTTACAAGAGTAGCGACGCGGCTAAACCTTTAGGCAGAGGTTGCGATACAAATCTATCACGCAGCATGAGTACAGCGATCTACTATATGGTCACGCCTGAAGGCTTCTCTGCTCTCCACCGTCTGACAAGCGACGAGATTTTTCACTTTTATGCCGGAGACGCGGTGGAAATGATCCAAATATTCGAAGATGGAACGGTGAAACGGTTTTTGATCGGTTCTAATATTCTGGAGGGAGAGGTCCCGCAAGTCGTAGTTCCCAAAGGAGTTTGGCAAGCAACCCGACTGAGAAGTGGTGGTCGATGGGCAT
>JAPKGD010000543.1 GCA_026648125.1 Bdellovibrionales bacterium
TCCATCAGAATCGAGAACATCGAGTGAAAAAATAGGAACTTTTCGACCGTCTCCCATCATCCAAACTTGGTAATTGGTGTACCGGACGTCGTCGAGTCCGGCGTTGAGGTCTGGTCGAACAGTCCCAAATGCGCGAAGGCGCCAGTGGGCATTGTCCCCAAGTGGAATGTCTAGCCATTCTCCAGGAAGGAGGAACTTCCGGCCATCAAACGCGGTAACCACCGGACCCGATGTGATTGTCGGGAATCCGCGAAGGAGCAGTGTGTCAGAATCAGCAGGAGGAGCGTTGGCAATAAAGCCTCTATCGCCACAGATCGGCTTTTCCTCACGCGTGACGTTGACTGTGACCTCCCGTAGCTCAAACCGTCCGTTTCGTCCCAGCAGCGCCAGCCACTGATCGTTCCAGCCTTCCCACGGCCCGTTGCCGAGGAAAGACCCAACCATGCCAATTTCACCCACCGTCTGCCCAAAGGTACCCGGGCAACTAAGGGCCAGTGTCAATGAGACCGTGACAGTCTGTAACCACTTCACATTTACTTCCGCCTCGCAGACAAAAAGTACACGTCACAACTTTCTAACATTCCCCTGGTCAGCTGTCGCAGGGGCCCAATTTTACGGCCCTTGTATCGCAGATTCTAGGGAGTGGTTAGGGATGGTATAGATTGGAGGAGGATAAAAAGGCTTGGTTGCGGGGGCCGGATTTGAACCGACGACCTTTGGGTTATGAGCCCAACGAGCTACCAGGCTGCTCCACCCCGCGACAGGTAAAAAGGTTCTGCAGAATAGGGGGTGAGCCTCTTGCCGTCAAGGATCAAATCCTATTTAAAAGAATCCACCGTACCCGCATCGACTCACCATATCTGCGGTATTGTCGCCGACGGACTTAAGGGTTTTCCATGGGGCAGAGATAGAACTGGTGTCCGTGCTCAAATAAAGAAGTCGAGCGGGGGTCGTTGGCTATTTGGCCAATCTAAACTGTGGGTGGTTTTGACTCTTCTGCCAAGGTTTGAGGCGATAATGGTGGGCGCACTCGTGGGAGCAAGTCCGGCCTTCAGCTTCATTTTTAGCGCAACGCTGGCAAATCATCTTGTCTTTGCCACAGCGGTGACAAGAGATCGGTTGATCGGCAGGGTCTCCGCAGTGTGGGCAGAGTTTATAGGTTGAAGTGGGAGTGAGATCTTGCGTGACAGCCACTCTGTTATCAAAGACAAAACATTCGCCTTCAAAGTCGGTGTGAGGAAATTCCTCAAAGAATTTTAAGATGCCCCCATGGAGCTGATAAACTTCTTTGTATCCACGGCGACGCATTTCCAAAGCCGCTTTTTCGCAGCGAATCCCGCCCGTGCAGTACATCAAAAGCGGTTCGTCCTTTGGAAGCTTAAGGACTTTTTCAACGGCATCCGGAAATTCTGTAAACTGTTCTGTGGCGCTATCAATGGCCCCCTTAAAATGGCCAATGCGGAATTCGTAATCATTTCTGGCATCGACGAGATTATACTTTCGCTCACTATTCAGCCACTCATGCCATTCTTTGGGTGATAGATAAGAGGGGTCATTTGGTTGCGGAATCAGCTCCGGATGACGAATGGTGACAATCTCGGGGCGAAGTTTAACTTTAAATTGGCGAAACATGGGGCGGTCAGCCTGAGACTGTTTGAAGTCCGACAGCGCCATTGAAAAATTCGCTACAAGCCAGTTTTCGACGAAACTGCGATCTTCGGGCGATGTGGTTGCCACAGTCCCGTTTAGACCCTCTGGCGCTACAATCACGAGGCCTGTGAGACCCATTGTTTGTGCAAACTGAATCAGCTGATTTCGGGCTTCGCGAGGGTCGGAAAGAGGAGTAAAGCGATAAAAATTTGTAACATAATATCTTTTGGTCATAATAAG
>JAPKGD010000544.1 GCA_026648125.1 Bdellovibrionales bacterium
CGTAGACGGCGACGTCCAGGCCGGCTTCAACCGCTCCAGTTACCGCCGGCCGGCGCATGTTGCGGGAGTTTCCGACAAACAGGATGGCTATTTTCATGTGGAAACTTTGCCGCTTTTCCTGCGGGCCCGCTATGGAAGATTTCTCTCACCTTATACAGAAGCTATGAATTCGATCGCTGAGGGCTTTGATTTTTACAATGAGGCCACGGGAGACATCGTTGCCGAGAGCTTAAGGAATGCGAACTACTTTGAGCTTGGCATTGGCTGGGAGCAATCTGCCACGGAAGGATGGTACGTGGATTTGGGTTATAACTATGTCAAAGGGGGCGGTCAGGTGAGTGGGAGCACACTCTTGGCAGCTAACGGGATTACCCTCCCCGCTGGCGGAAATCTTTATGACATTGAAGGCGAAGTTCATAGTGTGAGTTTGCGTGGGGGATACCGCTGGCTCCTCGCCGAAACGTGGACAATATGGGCCACCCTAGGCGTGGTTAAACCAATGGATTCTACGACTTCGATTGATCGAGATGTCAGTGGCCCTCTACAGCGGGCTTTGCTGGATGCCGCTAGCCGCTCGATCGACGAGTATATGGACGATGTTTATAAGAACGATGTGTGGATTCCGGTCATCGGGGCGACGGCAGTTTATAATTTTTAACCCTACTCCCGAATGAAGAACTAATTATTGTAGGCCAAACCACGACTTGGTTTGCGAGGGGCAAGGCCGGTCGCATCCGGAAGTCCTTGGCTTAGCTAGAAACGCGATTGCGCGAGGATGCTCGAGGGAGTCAGTAGGGCTCCCATTGATGCTAATTTTTTTGGATTCGAGCTCGTTTTTTGTGTGGGAATTCCTCTGTGGATTGATTGCTCCTTGGGATTGGATTCTCCTTTTAGGGACGATTTCCGTTTGGGAGCGAATTCTTTTTGAGGATTGATTGCCCTTAAAGATCGATATTTTCTTAGGGACAATTTCCCTGTGGATGCGATTTTTGCTTTTCGATTAATTGCCCCTTGGGTTCAATCTCCATGAAGGGACAATTTCCCTTTGGGAGCGAATTCGCTTTTGGACCAAATTCGTCTCAGGATTGATTTCGTTTTAACAGTTCAAGCTGCGATGGCGAAAATTCGCAGAGCCACTGACCTCGTGATTAATATTATTCCTTCAGTGATGTTTTGCTTCTTAGAAGAGTTCCTGTCCGCGATGACTTGAACTAAGAATGGTGCAGAGAAAAAACGGTTCTTGTGGGACTAGAGGTATCCGTAAACCCGTTTTCTTTAAGGTGGGTGGCCATGATAGCGACTTTAGGCTTCTCACTACTAAGGTGAGCTTGCACACCATCGCCAGGGACAGCCCCCTATCTTTAACTTGTAGGGTTTACTTTGTCCTCAGCCCACAAGAACTAATCATGAATATAGCAGAACTGTTTTGCACCTGCAATTCACTCCCAGAGCGGTTTTGATAAAATATTTTTTTATTTAAGGTGCCTCGATTTCATTGGGAAAATTAACTCGCCCTGCCAAAGTCCTGTAACAAAATAAAACGGTTCTGCCGATCAATTTTGTGATGGATTTTCACACTCTCGACTTGATTTTTCCCTTTTTTGTTTTTGCCTATGGCGCCATGGTGACATTCGTGTTGACTTGGCCGCCGCTGGTTCGCATCGCCGAAAATCGACTCCCTTTTGATTTACAAAAGCAACTCTTGGCCCATCGTTGGTTGGCCTTGGTGTGTTTGATTGTGGGCGGACTGTGGAGCCTGCAAGTGATGTGGCTCCCGACTGAGATTTTTTAGTACTCCGGACCTTCATGCGTTCTGGCTTATTACCTCTGGCTTATTAGCCGTCCGGTTTTTTCGCAGCGACAGGACACCTTTTCTAAACTCAATCTT
>JAPKGD010000545.1 GCA_026648125.1 Bdellovibrionales bacterium
AGAGATATTCGGACGAGTTTGCATCCAGACCAAGGCTGAAAGAGCCTCTCGTTAAGAAAAGTTCTATGGCTGATTTTATTCATTGGGTCGTCTTTGCTAATCCTACGACCCCCGACTTACCCCTTACAAGTTCGCTCGTTTTGCGAGATCTTGGGCAAGGGGATTGGAGCTCAGCCTTGGTTCTCGCACGTCTTTCATCGGAATCGTTTCATGATTTGGTTGTGGCGGCGAAAGTACAACTGTCGGCAAGAGACCGGGTTAAGATTGTGATCATTGGCGCGTTAGTGCCTTAATTCAAAGCGGGATTCTCCGCTTAAAAGGGCATTAAGAAACCAATGCGGATGCTGATCATCGCCGCGGTTACAGTGTCAGAATTTGGCAATAGAGAGTAAGCCACTTGAATGGGGATGGTCATGGTTTCTGACATTTTCCAGTCTGCACCAAGTCCGGCGGAAATGGCCGAAGTGTTGGTGATAGAGCTTTCTTCTAAAGCGCTCGCCTTTTTAGTTGCGGGAAACATGATCGTGAACGCAGCTCCTGCCCATGGACGAAAGGTCTCCATAGGAAGCACATAGCGGCCCCAAAAGTCTCCGGAGAGATAATAAACATTCGCGTCGCAGGCGGCATTGCCGCAACCAACTTGAGACTCACCCTTCGCAGAGAGTCCCTCGAGTCCGAGAAGTCCTCTAAACCAGATGTTGCTGAAGAGGTTGTGGTCATAAACACCCTTCACGCTAAACGCCATGCCAGATAGGGCTACAGTGGTTTCTCTTGTTCCGTCGTTGTCGTTATCAATTTTAACTTTCATTGAGGTGGATGAGAGACCAGCCATCACACCCCACATCGACTTTCCAGTTCCGCCTGAACGTGGCTCAGAAGAAGTCTTTGCAGTATTTGCTTGGCTTGATTTGCGCTTTCCCTTTTTCTCGGCAATTTTGGCGGTCCAGCCAGCTTCGGCCGTTCCTTTTCCGAGGCTGCCAATCGCTTTATCTCCTTTAACAGCAGAGATTTTAACCAGTCCCTTTCTCTTGCCTGAGGAATCATAGAGAACAAAAATGTCACCTGATTTGGCTGCGTCACCCTCGAGATTGATCATTACCTTTTTGCCTGAGACCTTGGCGATCTTTGCGGCCCAAGCGGGGATTGCAACTCCCATAACCATGAAACAGCTCAAGAATATTTTTGTGACGATTCGCTGCCTTGCCATCGATGATCACCTCGGTTGATATGCTAATATGGTAAGAAATCTCGAGACTTAACGCAAAATATAGATGGTTGAGCTCACAATCCTAGGCTTGGATCTCGCCTAAGGTCGGGGCTCAAGGCTTGAAAGATAAAAAAGTTCTATGAGTGCGAGGTCTTTCTGCTCTGGCAAAGGTTCTTCAAGAACGAATTCACAGGTGTGATCTTTAGAGGATACAAAGTAACGTCCTGCATTCTGAGTGGGAAGATCTTCACGCCAAGCTTTGAGTGCATCTGTGGCTAGCGAAATTTCCTCAAGACCCTTTGTGTCCTCGAGCATTGTATCGGAGGAGCACTCACTCGCAACTACCACAACGTCGTTGAGATAATTGAGAGCCTGTTGTTCGAGAAACTTTCTCCCTGCGGACTTATAGAGGCTACAAGAGGTGGTCGATAGTGTTAGAAAAATCAGAAGGGAGAGCCTCATCCATTTATGGTAGCTCTCCCTTTCACAAGACTCAATTCATGAATCGACAAAGGCCTGGGGTGAATTCCCTTAGAATGGAATTTCCTCACTCGCATCAAATGAAGGCTCCGGTCCAAAATCTTGGTTCTGGAAATCCTGGTCACCTTGACCCATGCCCTGAGAGGCTCCGGCCGCACCAAGGAATTGAATCGTATTCGCAACAAT
>JAPKGD010000546.1 GCA_026648125.1 Bdellovibrionales bacterium
CGAAATACCAAAGACAACTAAGGTTTGGTCTAAGCTAAGCTTCCGCGTAGAGGCGATCCTACAGATTTGCCTTTTAGGAGCTTCTCTCCATCACAGGTCAAGAGGAGTTGTCTTTCGCCCTCACGGGGAAAACCGACAACAACACTCTCATTTTTTGTCTTTGTGTATGCTTTAGCGGCAGCGGGATTCAGAAAAATATAAGAGGCGGAACCCATAACTTCTCGTGAAACACCGAGAATTTTTTCGGTCGCCAATTGTTCAGGAGATTTCGACATGGTGAACTCGCTGTAACACCAGTCTCGTCCGGCACTCGTCATAGGACAAAAATTTGCGCTGGGGCAGGGATATGCCAATCCCCAGCCTTCTTCCACCAGATGGTCTCTCAATGCAATTGCTTTTCGAGCTCCGGCCTCTGCGGCTGGTTCGTTGACCACCAGCCAGGTCGGAACTTTGCACATCGACCAGGAGTGAAGTTGAGATATAATCCGGCTTTGAGTTCTGGGATTTGAACTGAGTTCATTCCAAACATAACTCATCAACAAAACGTTCAGGCGAGCGGGGCGCGACTGCCAAACCCGATGTAGTTTATGGGTCGCTTCATGCTCGAGCGACTTGTTAAGGCTACGAGTCTGCGTCTTTGGCCAGAGTTCATTCACAAAACTCTTTGCTGCTTCGATGAGGTAGCGACTTCGATCAATGAGCTCGAGCTCGAAATCAATATCGCCTTTGGGTGAGGAGAGAGCAATCAGCGCACCTTGAGAGGCCGCGCCGGTTCCACACCCTAGGTCAATCAATCGAACGGGGCCAGGTCCCGTGGGAAGCTTTAGCCCTCGTGATTGTGCTCGAATAAAGGTTCCGTATACTCGCGCCCAATTGCTAAGGTGAAAGCCAATGAGGTAAGGCGCTACAAATGAGGCGTCCGTCAGCGGCAATCGGCCGATGCCCCCAACCTGCCGCGTATAGCTTTGCCAAATTCGTAAGAGGGAATTGCGATTCTTCTCCAGAGCTTGTTTGAAATCGCGGCAGCCAGGCGAATATTTAATGACCGCTTTCTTCCAATGGGTGTGATAGCGATCCGCCACCTGAAGCGAAGAGCCAGGATCATTATTCGGCTTCAAAATTCCGCCTGTCCACGCCCGGCTGAAACTCCATTGACGATCACCTCGTAGGTGAGGGGAACAGACTTAGAAAACATGGCGCTCACTCCGCAGTACTTAGTCATAGAAAGTCGAGTGGCTTCTAAGGCCTTTTCGGGGTCAATCTCGCCATCAAGATTGTAGGTGAGTTGGACTTTACTAAATACTTTGGGGTGCTCGCTGGTCAGCTCACTTTCCACATGGAGGGTAAACTTTTTTACGACTTGGCGATATTTTTTTAGTAGAGAAACCACATCCATGGCTGTGCAGCCACCAATGGAGGTGAGCGCTAGCGTCTTGGGGGATGGGCCTTGATCCGTACCCAGTGGCCCGGGAGCATCGAGGACGACTTGGTGCCCATTCACGTCCGCATTAAAGCGCATCTTTTCTTGCCAGGTTAAGGTTGTCTCCATTTTTCACCTCATTTGGCCTTGGTTGTAGCGGCCAAAGCTCAAAAAGTCCATGTTGCATGTGTTGCGAATCCCTAAAGATCTCTTTAGGATGTGGGCCATATGACATTGATTCAGTTAAATCTTTCAGGCGCTTGGGGTGGTATGGAAATGTCCACACTCAAGGTCGCAAATTACCTGAAGGAGCGGGGGCATCGATCTCTCATTGTGACCTCGCGGGGTGCGCCCCTGGTTAAGGAAGGTCGGGCAGCCGGTGTCGAAGTGCTTGAGATAGATGGTGAGGGGCATTTTTCACCTCGGGCATCTTGGCAGTTGCGCGGAATCTTA
>JAPKGD010000547.1 GCA_026648125.1 Bdellovibrionales bacterium
ACTTTCATTTTGGTATTTCTCTCTTATTTGAGAAGATTCACTGGCAATCGAGTGGATGTGTCGAATAAAGATCTCCTGGCGATGGGTGCGGTGGCGATCTTGCTCACTCTGATCACTAAGGTTTTTGTCCTCTTAACAGATCAAACTATTATTGCGAAATTAGGGGGCGGATTAATTCCGCAAAATGCCTTTCTTTACCTAGCGCCCGTGGCGGCTGGTCCCATGCTGGTGGGGCTTCTGGTTTTGGCTGGCGAAATCGTCTGGTTATTTACCATCTTCCTCGCCACCACTCTTGCCATCATGGTGGACATGAATTTTGGCTTCTTGCTAGTTTCAATCATTGGCGGCATTGCAGCTGGTCGGGGAGTTTTTAATTGCCGTGAACGCAATGATATCTACCGTGCCGGCATTCGTGTGGGATTGGTTAATGCGATATCGATCTTCTTATTCACTGTCTTGTCGCGGTTTGGAGAAGATGATCTGGTTTCTCAGTTGCTCTGGAATGTTCCCGCGGGACTTTTTTCCGGTTTGTTATCTGCGGTGGTGACCATGGGCTTTGTGCCGATGTTTGAAACTTGGTTTAACTACACCACTGATATTAAACTTTTGGAGCTTGCCAGCCTCAATCATCCTTTGATGAAGGACATGATCGTCAAAGCGCCAGGGACTTATCACCACAGTCTTGTGGTGGGGAGCATGTGCGAAGCAGGAGCCGAAGAGATCGGAGCAAATCCCTTGTTGGCCAAAGTTATGGCCTATTATCATGACATTGGAAAAATGGAGCATTCCCAGTATTTTATCGAAAATCAGCGACCTGGACACAACCCACACGATCATATTTCGCCAAACATGAGTAAAACGGTATTGATCGCTCACGTTAAAGATGGTGCGGAGTTGGGTTACCAATACCGCCTGGGTAAACCCATCATCGATGGAATCTTACAGCATCACGGCACCACTTTGATTTCGTACTTTTTTAACAAAGCCTTAGAGGGGCAGGACGAAGAAATTGACCAGGTAAACGAAGAAGATTTTCGCTACCCAGGCCCCAAGCCGCAGTTTAGAGAGGCCGCTTTGGTCATGTTGGCAGACAGTATTGAGGCCGCCGCACGCTCATTAGATGAGCCTACCACCGGTCGACTACAGAACATCGTTAAAAACGTGATTCAGAATAAGTTTCTTGATGGTCAATTGGACGAGTGTAATTTGACTCTCAAAGATCTCACCGTGATTGAAGCGGCATTTAAGCGAGTGTTATTGGGTATCTATCACCAGCGCATTGACTATCCGATGAAGTACTCGGCGAATAAGACATCCCCCAAAGTGGTGAGGGGCGAGCGCAAGAGCAATTCTGGCGCATGAGCCGACTAAATTTTGTAAATCAATCTTCAGTGGCTATGCCGAAGAAATTTCTTACGGTGTGGTTTGATGCCGTGGTCGATCAGCTTCCGGCAAAAGATAAAAGGGCCGCTCGAAATCGAGAGGTGACAATTGTCTTTTTGAATCTGGCACGAGCTAAGGCATTGAACCTCCAATATCGAGGCCGGGCCTACGCCACGGATGTATTGAGTTTTATGAGTGAAGAGCGAGAGTCATTAGGTGATCTGGTGATCTGTCCACAAGTGGTCACTCGCCAGGCCAAAGAGCACGGTCTTTCGTTTCGTGCCGAGCTGGCCTATATGTCTCTTCATGGACTGCTTCATCTTCTCGGTTACGATCATGAAGAGACTCAAGCCGAGGCCCAAAGAATGTTTCGCCTTCAGGATCGCCTATTTTCACGGTGGTGGGCGATCACGTGGTCGGGATTGATGATCTCGACGTCGTGACCGACCTCGATGTCGGCCGCGGTCACCACACCCTCGCCTGCCTT
>JAPKGD010000548.1 GCA_026648125.1 Bdellovibrionales bacterium
ATCGCTCCATCAAAAGCGACGACACTCATTTACGGCGAAAGCGGCACAGGCAAAGAGCTTGTAGCGCGTGCGCTTCATCCACAGGTGGTCGATGGAATACCGGAGATTACGGTTGAAGATCTGTTCAATCACATGAATGATTTAAAGGGTAAACGGATTCGGCTTATCGATGTGCGAAGACCCGAAGAATATAATAATGAGCTTGGTCATATAGATGGAACAGAACTAGTTCCGCTAGGACTTGAGTTGAGCAAATTCTTGGAAAATGGAGATCGCACAGAGGAAATTGTATTTGTCTGCCGAAGTGGCGGACGCTCAGGAGCCGCAGCGGCAGAAAGTATAAAATTGGGCTACAAATTTACCGTCAATATGGCGGGAGGAATGATTCGTTGGAACGAAAAAAGGCTGCCCGTGGTGAGACATTAGCGACGGTGAATACACTAAGAGGAGAGCAAATATGGAAATTTTAGGTTATGTCGCTTCAATATTTATGGGTCTTTCACTAGGCATGATCGGCGGCGGAGGATCGATCCTCACGGTGCCCATCCTTGTTTACCTCTTTCAAACTCATCCGGTTACAGCAACGGCGTATTCCCTTTTTATTGTTGGTTCGACGGCCTTGGTGGGAGGCTTGTCTTACCTTAAGAAGGGAGAGGTTGATCTGAAGACAGGATTTATTTTTGCAGTGCCGAGCTTTATCGGAGTTTACTTGACTCGGGCCTTTGTCGTCCCGGCGTTACCGGATCCCGTATTCTCAATCGACTCCTTTGTCTTTTCGAAGCCACTTTTAATTATGTTAGTTTTCGCCGTTCTGATGGTAGCGGCGTCTGTTTCTATGATTAGAACAAAAAAGGCCGGCGCGAAAAAGGCGGAACTAAGCCCCACGGCGAAAGTCGTTTTTATTGGACTAGAAGGACTGATTGTGGGTGGAGTAACTGGCTTTGTGGGTGCGGGTGGAGGATTTTTAATTATTCCAGCTCTTGTCGTGCTTGTTGGAATGCCGATGAAGCTCGCTGTGGGAACCTCACTGTTTATTATCGCGGCAAAATCACTGATCGGCTTTTTGGGCGATCTTCAGCATCACGCCCAAATTGAATGGTCCCTCTTAACTTCGATTACGGGAATTGCTGTTGTGGGGCTCTTTCTAGGGATGTATTTCTCTAAAAGTGTGTCAGAAAAAGGCCTAAAAAAGGGATTTGGATATTTCGTTCTCATCATGGGAGCGTTTATCTTATTCGATCAGATAAAGCGGCTTTAATCTTCTGTAGGCCCTATCCTCAACGCTTTGATCAGAAAAGGCGGTTAATGCCTCGACCTGCGCTCGTTTATCTTAAATTTAGGTAGTTTCTGATTATACCCGGACAAGGGGAGTGGTAAATTTTAATAATCTGAGATGAGTAACTCATTTTTGTTGCTATGCACTTGGCAGATTGAGGAGTTGGGATGAGCTTTTTGCGGGTGACTGTCTTTGTTGTCATGTCTTGTTTGCTAGCGCAATGCGAACACGTCGGTACGAGAACTCGTTTGGCGACGATGCACCGAAGCCATACTTTATCGGTGCCAACTGACGTACGTGAACTAAATGGGGTTCGCCTCCAGCTTGCGCATGGCCCTGTCACGGAACACTTTACCGTTCTTGGACGAACCGGTTGGAGTGTGACGATTCACTTCAAAATTACCAATAACCGCAAAGAAATCCTTTGGATGGATGAGCTCATGGCAAAAATGACGAGTCGCGGTCGAACGTCCAGCCCAGGTTCTGCCCCCGGGTTAAAACTGGAAGGTGAGATCGGGCGATCAAAGACTCTGCCTCAAAAAGGAAATAGCGTTCAAGGCCTGCCTCCAGGTGTCTCAGCGAAAGGTTGGATC
>JAPKGD010000549.1 GCA_026648125.1 Bdellovibrionales bacterium
TGCTGGAATTTGCCGCATTAAAGAACTCTTGGCGGCTATACAAGAACGGAATAAGTTCCTGAACTTCTACCGCCAGACCTTGCATTTTTCCAGCCCAGTTGGCCTTCGCCCCATTATCTGATGACTTCGGCTTTGATTCACAACCGATTAAAAAAAATGTCGCGATGAGAAAGACAAGTCCTGTTCGGATCACAGCATTCACTCCGGTTAAGGTGGCTAACAATTTATGATCGCTAAAACTTTGCGATTCGACAATCAGATTGTCGAAGTTCTCTGGACAACCTGAGGACAATTGTTAGGCTTAAGGAATGCGATGGACATTGACACTTTTGCTGATTCAAGCCGTGCTTAGCGTCAATTGTGGTATGACCCGGGTTATTGATAATCGACAAGCGCATGAAACTTACGAGAAAGGCCTTGCTGAGATCGACGATCAACTCGGTCAACTCAACCGAGCTATGGAGGCTCATCGAGCAAGAGAGCAGAAGCTTAAACTGTCACAGCGACAGCCTAATCCAAGCCAATTCTCAGAGCTCAAAAGCCATATGAAATCGGCGAGCATCTCTCTTAATAAACTCAAAATCGTTCGCGACAAAATTGAACAGCAGGTGGAGACTCTCCGCGACTTTTCAAAGGACCACCCGAAAGTTCGCGAGCAAGAACGGGCCTGGGAGAAAACCGACGCCCTACATCAATCAATCGCCAACCAATTTTCTCAATTTAACTTAGAGCTGGCCGAGTCTTCGTCACGCCTCAATCAATTGGAGCGGTTTTGGAGCCAATCCGGCCTCCTGCTTCGTCACTCCACCCAAAGCTTTGCAGAGCAACTTGAGGACTTGAGAACGAGGTGGCAGTCCGCTTATTCGGAACTCGTGGCCAACTATAATTTAGGTCAAAAGAGATATTCCAAATGGCTCAATGACGGGCCCAACCGCACCGCGGATTCGGCAAAGGTACTAAGGCCTCTACAGACAATGCACGCAGGAATTGGACAACTCTCTGGGCTTTCACGATCTTTTGATCAAATTCAAGGGGCCTTCAATCGAGCTTTCGGCAAAAAGGCGGAGATTACTTCTTTGGATAAGGACTGGGAAACCTGGCTCGAATTTAGGCAAAGATTTTTAGAGCTCAAAGAGCAAGTGCAAAACCAAGTCAGCCAATGCTCTTATGCTTACGACCGAGTACTGGATGGACTTAAGGAGTGAGTGTAAGATCCAGACTTCGACCCCTAAGACCCAATACAATCCTATCGATGACTGGCCCAAAGCTTCTCTCACCCGAGATGACTAAGTCGGCGTGTTGACGAGATGGCTCAACAAACTCGTCATGCATAGGTTTAACCTGTGAAAAAAATTGGTCACGAACACCCTCGGGAGTGCGGCCACGCTCCCGGGTGTCTCGATTGAGTCGGCGCTGAAAGCGAATTTGCTCGTCCGTATCGATAAAAAAACTGAAATCAAATTGGTCCCGGATCTGAGGCTGGGTGAGAAGAAGAATCCCATCCACAATAATGACGGGACGAACCGGAAAATGGGTCCATTCCGTCTGTCGAGAATGAGAGGCAAAATCGTACTGAGGTACCCAAACATCCTCGCCCCGGCGAAGCGCAGAGAGGTGCTGTGCCAGCAACTCAAATTCGAGAGCACTTGGGTGATCATAATTGATTCGTCCACGCAACTCAGGTTTGAGGTCGCGGTAATAGCGATCCTGAGCCAACCATCCACAAAAATCATCGGACAAATTGGCTTGGACCATACGGGCAAAAGTCGTCTTTCCAGAGCCGCTTCCGCCAGAAACTCCAATTATGACTGTGGGAGAAATGCTCATGACACCCCGCTTGCGCAGCGCGTATTATGCCGAAGACCGGT
>JAPKGD010000055.1 GCA_026648125.1 Bdellovibrionales bacterium
AGTAATAATAGTCGGACTCATAGAGCTTAATGGGCGCTTGCCGGGTTCCACAAAATTGCCCGAGCCTTGAATAAGACCAAATTGATTTGGCTCACCTGGACGAGTAGTGAAATCATCCATTTCATTGTTGAGTGCGATTCCAAATTTCTCAGATACCACTCGAGAACCATAACCTCCATTGAGCGTCACAGTAAATGCAACTGCGTTCCCGTTCTTGTCCATAATTGAAAAGTGAGTTGTTTCACTGCTTTCCTTAAAATTTTCCTTAAGTGGCTCGAGCTGGCTCGTCTTACTGACTTTGATTGATCGCGCCAGATCATTCAAATATTTGTCTGAAGTCAGAGTCTCAATGGGATTTTTTGTGAAATCAGGATCGCCTAACATTGCCCGCCCACGAAAAGAACGAGACAAAACTTCGCCCAAGAGGTGAAGCTCCTCTACACTAAGAGGTTTACGCTTATTCACCTCGAGCATTTCCACAAGTTTGAGAGAGGTTTTTATAACCACGCCACCGCTGGAGGGTGGGGGCATCAGATAGATTTGATAATCGGCAAATTTCGTCTCAAGTGGTGTCAACCAGCGGACTTTATAACTACTCAGATCTTTGAGCGACATGACCCCGTCCGTGTCTTTGACAGATTTGACGATGTCCTCAGCAACAGCTCCGGAATAAAACCCTTTTTCTCCATTGTCGCGGAGGAGAACGAGGGCCTTTGCCAGCGCAGATTGTTTCAAAATTTCCCCTGCCCTAAGGGCGGCACCACCTTTACCAGATAAAAATTTCTTGCCAGCTGAATTAAAATTGTTCAATTCATCTTTGGTTTCTTGTGCCCATTCTCCAGAGACTCGAAAGCCCTCCATCGCCATTCTTAAAGGGACTTTAAAGAGTCGTTTCCAGGGTAGTTTCCCATACTTCTGGTGAAGGGCCCAGAGCCCTGCGGGAACGCCCGGAACTCCAACTGCCGCTCCGCCATGAGTGGAGCTGGTTTTGCTACGATCTTTATAAAAGTGGGGGTCTGTTGCTAAAGGCGCAACTTCACGAAAATCAAGAGCTTGAACTTCTCCACCCATTTTTATCAGGGAAAACCCACCGCCACCGAGTGCGGCGTAATAGGGGGCTGTTACAGCTAGGGTCAATGCCGCGGAAACAGCCGCGTCGACGACGTTGCCCCCGGCCCCAGATATATCCTGTACGGCCTCAATGAGAGTTGGCGAGGGTCCAGCCGCCATCATTTGGCTTCCCTGGGTGGGTATCGCTGAAGAGGGGAGGGAATAGCCAAGTACCACTTGAGTGACCAATAAAATCAACAGATTCAGCCGTTTATGCATTCCAGCTCCTTGGTTCCAGTTTGCCTATTCATGGACGTCCGCGCCGGTATGGTCAACCTTTAGGTACGGTGATTTCTTGCTGAGAAAACATCTATCTGCTAAATACCCCCACATGTCACGCGGCGCACAATTAAGAGTCAGTCGAACCAAATCTATCCCCAAGCCGAATGCGTACATCCATGCGCTGTATGGGGAATATGGCTCGGTCTGCCTTGATGAGGAGGCTGCGCCTTTAGAGAAGGGCAAGTGGCGTTCTTCTGTTTTCTTAGCTGATGCTGATCGGCCCTTAGATTTAGAAATTGGGACAGGAAACGGGACGCATTTTTCTCATCGGGCGACTCAGCACCCTGAGCGCTTGCTACTTGGACTTGAGCTCAAGTACAAGCCGCTCATTCAAACTATACGACGAGCCATTAATGCCGGATGCACAAACGTAAGAGCGGCCCGCTATAATGCCGTTCTCATGCACGAACTCTTTGAACAAGAAGAGATCAATGACGTTTTTATTCATTTTCCAGACCCCTGGAGTAAATCTCGCCAGCATAAACACCGTCTCCTCCAAATCGAATTTCTAAATCGATTGTGGGAAGTCCAACGTCCCCATTCTTATGTAGAATTGAAAACTGATAGTCGCGAGTATTTTGATTGGGCTCTCGATAAAATTGCGCAAAGCCGGTACACGCTGGCGGCGCACAGCTTTGATCTTCACTCCTCTCAATACGCTGCAAATAATTATAGGACCCAATTTGAAAATATCTTTTTGAGAGAAGGGCTTCCAATTCATTACGCCCTCCTCAAGAAAGAGTAGATCTGGAATAAACTACTGCGATGCACAGGCGGTTGGAGATTGCCGGTAACTTTCAATTTGTTCGATGGTGGGAGATGGGCTTTTTGTATATGGGTCAGTCCATCCCGTTAACAAATAGCTTTTCGGTAAAAGATAAATCCATGTTCCGGGAGCGCCTTCGCTCGCGGAGGGGTGTCCATCGCTATACTGAATAAGTTGAGGTCCAGCGCCATCTTCGAGAACAATCACTCGGCCTATAGGGTAGCCCGGTACAGGCTGGAACTCGTCACAGTAGACTTTTCTCGAAATGCGAATAGTGAGTTTAATCGATTCACTCGTCTTTAATTGGAATTCAGGCGAAGCCCCTGGTGGGCCAGATATAATGACCGGAAGCTTCTGCATATGAAAAGTGCGATTTTGAAAATGGTAGACCTTCGCTTGTATGGGCGTTGTCGGATTTAGTCGAATCCTGATAGGCGCCGAAGTTGAATTTTTGAGCTCGAAGTGCCCGAGAACCAGCGTTTTGAGTGCTTCCAACGGCAAATCTTTTTTGGATTCGAGATCCACAGGAGTGAACTCACTCTTGAGGAGCGCAGAGAATTGAGTGGGTTGATGTGGGGCTTTTGAAATGACCCGACAAAATTGGTGGTGAAACGCCGAGATCATCAGATTTCTATTGTGCCTTGGTTTCGCTAACCCTTGATCAATAGATGCAAAGGTTTGAAATTCTGATTTGGAGGGAAAATTAAGTTGGTGTTGTTCACATACCAAGGAGGATTGTGTTCCCGCTCTCGTTTGGATGAAATATCGACTCCATTCCGCAAAAGATACCTCTATGGCTCCTGTTTTGATCTCGCTGAGGAATAGGCCATCCTTTTTGATTCGAACGCCTTGGGCATCATAACTGAAGGAGAGATCAACTTCCTCAAGTGAAAAGAGATGTTGAGATCCATGTTGATTTCGGGCCGCAAACTCGAATCGACATTTAAAAATTGCGAAATCAGGCCGCAGCAGCAAATCGACCGGTATAATTTGCCCAAAAGTGAATTCCCGGACCCCCTTGAACCGAGATCGAGAAGTCCAATTTACTTGGTCTTTTGCACATTTGCTCAGTATGTCGATTGAGATATCTGAACTCGCCATTTCGGGTTCAAAAACCATTCGGTCCTCAAGTTGAAGTTGGACTGACTTTTTGGACTGGAGATCCGCCCAGGTGGAATCTCCACCTGAGGCGCTTACTATCCGAGGTGGGCTTATCTTAAAAGAATCTGAACTTTGGCGTAAGTCCGGGCCGCAGGACGGGAGTCCGAATATGGCGACGATTAAAAAAATTGCATAGTGGATGGACGGATTTATTTTCATTTGAGCCTCCTGGCAGCATGAGATGGCAACTTAAGTGCCAGATTGAATGTGAGAGTTTTTCGTTCAGTTTTCAGTTAACTTTCATTGAATGATCCGTATAATGGCGCCGTTTTAATCAAACAAAGGGAGCACCCATGAATGTTCAAACAAATCGACGTGGATTTCTTAAGCTATCAGCGCTTTTGCCTTTGGCTGCGGCCTTCGGCGCTCAGGTCTTGACGGCGGGCCAAAAGGTTTGGGCCGAGGCACTTGCCCTAGTTGATATGACAAAAACCAAGCGGAAAGATCCTGTCAACGAAGCGGCCGTGGGAGTTCTCATAGGTATGGGTTATGTGGAAAATGCGGAGGCGGCTGAGAAAGCCGGAAAACTCAAGCGGGTGGATAAAGGCCCAATCAAGGCAGCAAATCAGCACTGCGTGACTTGCGTTCTTATAAAAGACGAATACGTCAATGGCACTAAGCCGGGTGAATGTAAGGTTGCTCCGGGTGTTCTTGTTCACGCCATGGGATATTGCAATACCTATAACCCGCATCCCAAAGCAAAAACATAAAGAATTACCAGTAGGTGGCATCAATAGTGATGTCACCTTGAACTTGGGTTTGGCAGCTAATGCGCTCATTTGCTGCCAAACCATACCGATCTCTTAAAAATTGTTCAGTCTCATTCACCGCCGATAGATTCTCAAGCCCCTTGATGATTTGAAGGCGACACTTCCCACACACTCCGTCGCCAAAACATGAGCTCGCAACGGGCATTCCAGCATTGAGAAGGGCCGTCATCAAGTTCTCCCCTCGGGAAACGTCGAGTGAGTTTTGATTCTTAGAGAATGATATTTTAGCCATCGTTGAGTATGGTACCGGCCAATGAGCAGTGACCACAAGTCCCCATTTCGAATTGCCGTATTGGGATCAAGTCGAGGACTTGGTCGGGCGATTGTTGAGGCTCATTCCCATCGGGAAGGGGTCCAGATCTTAGGTTTTGCCAGAAAACCGGGGCCAGAATTCTCTTCGGTGAAATGGGTGCAAGCGGATTTTAGCAAAGAGGAAGGTCAGATCAATTGTCTTAATGCTCTATCTGATTTTTCACCCCAGCGGATTATATATGCTGCGGGAGGAGGTCCCTTTGGACCATTTTCGAGTCGCTCCTGGCGAGATCATCTTTGGAGCTACAATGTAACGCTTCTTTTTCCGGCGAGACTTTGTCACTGGGCCTTGGCTCAAAGATCGGAAGCTCGCCCCTCGCAAGTCTGTTTGATTGGGTCGAGCGTGGCGGAAGCGCGGCCGGATCAGAATGCCGCAAGTTACGCCTCAAGCAAGCACGGGCTCATTGGACTTTGGAGCACTTTGAAAGAAGAATCTGACGCCATCGACTGGAGGCTGTATTCTCCCGGTTATATGGATACCGATCTTTTACCTAAAGGCGCCGTAGTGCGTCAGCAGCCCGTCTGGGACCCTCGTCAGGTGGCCACTGACCTTTTGACTTGGCTTGATTCTGGCCAGCGACATGACCACCGAAGTCTTGCGATCCATCCTCCTCGCGAATAAACTCGGCCGGGTCAAAGTTAAATGGGAGCATGATGTGGGCGAGAATGTGGAAAACGTAATTATATTGGGGTCAGGTCCCGCGGGTCTGACGGCAGCAATTTATTCAGCACGGGCAAATCTAAACCCGTTGATGATTGAAGGTGACGAAGCCGGCGGACAGCTGATGACGACCACCGAAGTGGAAAACTATCCTGGATTCGCTAAAGGCATTCAGGGCCCTGAATTGATGATGGTGACCCGTGAGCAGGCCGCCCGATTTGGCACTCGATTTATCACTCGAAATGCAACCAAAGTAGATCTCTCAAAGCGCCCCTTTAAAATTTGGATTGGGGAGCAACTCTATCAAACCCAGACATTAATTATTTCAACTGGTGCGAGTGCGAAGTATTTGGGCCTTCCGAGTGAAAAGACCTTTTTGGGTCGAGGGGTGTCGGCTTGTGCCACTTGTGATGGTGCGTTTTTCAAAAATCAGCAGGTTGCAGTGGTTGGTGGTGGGGATACGGCTATGGAAGAAGCCAACTTTCTCACCCGATTTGCCGCCAAAGTTTGGATCATTCACCGACGAGATAGCTTTCGCGCCTCAAAAATCATGGCCGATCGAGTTCTCAAAAATCCAAAAATTGAAGTCATCTGGAATTCCACGATTGAAGAAGTGATGGGCGAAGGAGTGGTTAAATCGATTAAACTTAAGAATCTCCTGACTCAAAAAGAACAAGTTATGCCGATGGATGGTGTTTTTGTGGCCATTGGCCATAAGCCCAATACGGACCTTTTTGCCGGACAGCTGGAAATGAATGACGTGGGTTATCTTTTGACCAAGGGAAAGACGACGTACACCTCGGTTCCAGGAGTTTTTGCGGCAGGAGACGTTCAGGATCCCAATTATCGACAAGCGATCACCGCCGCAGGAACGGGATGTATGGCAGCCATTGATGCTGAGCGATGGCTGGAGGCCAACGGCGGCCATTGAGAAATGATACGAGGGGGAGACAAATGAAGGGACGAAGCCCTGGGCGAATTCGCACACGAGATCTTGTCGATAAAATCGAGAAGATCACCAAGGAGCGAATGGCAAAGGCAAAGGTTGTTGACCTCAAGCATTTTCGTCGCGGTGAAAGTAAAGACACCCCGTATACGTTGCTACTGATTGAGGACGATGAGACTGTGCGCTCGGCCATGAAGCGTATTTTCGAGGGTGAAGGATATAAAGTCATTGCGGCCAGTGATGGCACCCACCTCAGTCAGGTTTTGGATGACGAACCCATCGACCTCATACTTCTCGACGTGGGATTACCTTGGATCAACGGCTTTGAACTTGCCGAACTTATGAAGAGTCACCACGATCTAAAGAACATCCCGCTCATCTTTGTCTCGGGACGAACTGGCGATGATGACGTCAAACAGGGATTTAAAGTGGGAGCTGATGATTTCATCAAAAAGCCCTTCGACATTGAAAAATTAAAGAAGACCGTGGATACGCTTTTAAGGCTCGCACACGAACCCTAGATGAATGGAGCGACCACTTCTATTGGTCGCCCGTAAAATATCTGACTAGTGGTGAGCGTGAGGGATTCCCTTGGGAATCGCACTCAGGAGTTTCTTGGTATAGTCGTGCTGGGGATTTTCGTAGATGCTAATCGCGTCGTTATATTCGACCACTTTGCCGTTATACATGACCGCAATTTCATCAGAAATAAATTTAACCACGGCAAGATCGTGAGAGATGAATACGTAAGTAAGATTGTATTCCTCTTGAAGATCCAGAAGTAGATTAAGAATTTGTGCTTGAATGGAAACGTCCAGTGCCGAAACAGACTCATCACAAATGATAAATTCAGGTTTAACGGCGAGAGCCCGAGCGATGCAAACTCGCTGACGTTGACCACCTGAAAATTCGTGTGGGTAACGATTCAGCATGTGTGGCTCTAAACCAACCCGTTTCATCAGCTGGGCGGCCATTTCAAGACGCTCACTTTTACTGCCTCCCAAATTATGAATGACCATTGGCTCCATCAAAGCAGCGCCAATAGTTAAACGAGGATTCAGCGAGGCATAAGGGTCTTGAAAAATGATCTGCATCTTTCGACGCATATTTCGTAATGCTTCCCGATCCAGCTGAGTGATGTCTGTTCCGTTATAATTAATTGCTCCTTCGGTGGGCTCAACCAATCGAAGAATGGTTCGGCCCAAGGTTGTCTTGCCACAGCCTGATTCTCCAACCAGGCCTAGGGTTCGACCTTTTCTTACTTTAAGGGTTACATCATCAACAGCTTTGACATAAGACTTAACCCCACCAAAGAAAGTCTTTTTGAGAGGAAAGTACTTCTTTAGGTTCTTCACTTCGAGCACTACGGGGTTGCTCTGTTCGCTAAATACCCGAGCGACTTTAGCTTTCTTGAGGCTGGCCATATCAAATGGCTTTTCTCTTCCATCTTCGGTCATAAAATCACTGACCATAGGAAGTCGGTGAGGATTTCGATCTAAAGCAGGCCGGCAGGCCAGCAAGCCGCGTGTGTAAGGGTGTTTCGGCTGAGCAAATATGGCTTCGGTTTTGCCGGTCTCTACGATGTCTCCTTTGTACATCACCACGACTTCATCGGCGATATCTGCAATGACTCCCAAATCGTGAGTGATGAAGAGGATGCTCATTTTGTATTTTTTCTGTAGCTCCGCGAGAAGGTCCAAAATCTGCTTTTGAATGGTCACATCCAAAGCCGTTGTGGGCTCATCCGCGATCAAGAGCTCGGGTTCGCACGCAATGGCCATCGCGATCATTACTCTTTGGCGTTGCCCGCCAGAAAGTTCATGGGGGTAGGACTTAATTCGTTCAGCCGGATTTGGAATCCCAACCTGGCTGAGGAGGTCCTCGGCCTTTGCCATGGCGGCCTTTTTATCAAGGCTTTGATGTAACATAAGAGTTTCGCAGATCTGGTCGCCCACGGTGAAAACCGGGTTCAAACTTGTCATTGGCTCCTGGAAAATCATCGAAATTCGATTGCCGCGAACTTTGCGCATTTCTGATTCGTTCAAGTCGAGGAGATTTTTGCCATCAAAATGAATTTTCCCCGATGTGATTCGACCCGGGGGATTGGGAATGAGTCGCATAATCGCGAGTGAGCTTACGCTCTTTCCCGAGCCCGACTCACCCACTAAGCCAACGGTTTGGCCCTTAGGGATGGCAAAGGAGATGTTTTTAACAGCATTAACAACACCTTCATCAGTTTTGAATTCAACGGATAGATTTTCGATTCGAATGAGATCTTGATTGCTCATGCCCCCGAGCCTCACTTGTTTTTAAGCTTGGGATCCAGAGCGTCCCGAAGCGCATCGTTAAAAAGAATCAATGACAACACCAAAAAGAACATAAAGCCAGTAGCGGCTCCGAGGCCCCACCA
>JAPKGD010000550.1 GCA_026648125.1 Bdellovibrionales bacterium
ATTACGAAAATGTTGATACTCAGTCGAGAACCAACTTCGCCGACACATTGCTATCTGCTGACCTTAATATGGGCGTTGGTTTGGGTCCTAATTGGGATGCCGGCGTGAGTTTTCCATTTTTGCTCGCTCAAGACGTCAACTCGGATGTTAACAACTTTCGTGGGGAGTTTGCCCAAACTGGAGTGACGGAAGTTCGCGTGAATACAAAGTACCGTCTGTTCGGTGATCAAAGTCATGGCTTAGCCCTAGTCGGCTCACTCAATTTTAATCAGATTGAGAATAATCCCTTTGCAGGAGAAGGGGCGGGGCCAACAATGAATATTGAAGTCGCGGGTGATCGCATGATCGGCCCTGTCGCTTGGGGCGTTAATTTTGGTTATCGCAAGCGTGATCCAGGTCGGCAACTTGCCAACATCCCCGTAGAACCACTTGGCAATCAGTGGATCGCCTCGACGGCGCTAAGCTACTTGCTGCCCACATATGATATCAAGCTGATCGGAGAATTATTTGGTGCCATTCCTGCCCAGCAATCTTCGTTCGCTTCTGACAGGGATTTGTCTTCTCTCGAGGCCTTAGTCGGAATGAAAATTGACGTGACGCCTTCTTTGGCTTGGCATGCTGGTGCGGGGACAGAAGTCATACATGGAACCTCTTCACCAGATTGGCGTGTTTACTCTGGAATTAATTATGTCATCGGTCCAGTTTTCGCCAAGAGCAAAGATGTTATCGTTCGCGTCGACAAAGCCAATTTAGCTGCTCCGGGCTCAGATGCCTTTACTGGAAAACCTCAAGCGAGCGAAGAATTCGTCGCGCGTGATGTCTTGTTTGAGTTTGATTCGGACAATTTGGCTCCGCTCTTTTTGCAGAGTTTGCAACGGCTTGTTGATTATCTCAATCAGCCTCCGGGATTTAAGATGCTGGTGATTGAGGGGCACACAGATTCTATTGGATCCACAGAATATAATCAGGGGTTGAGTGAACGCCGCGCTGAAAGTGTGCGAAAGGCCATGATCAAACTTGGGCTTTCTAAAGATAAAGTTCAGTCGATTGGTTTTGGTGAGACTCGTCCCGTAGCCGATAATGGCAATTATCAAGGACGTGCTTTAAATCGACGGGTCGAGTTCAAGCTGACTCGTTAGGACTAAAAGGTCGGGAAGTGTCCCGACCTCTCTCTTTAATTAGGGGCCGTCAAAATTGCCGAAGGGGTTCGTCGGTGTGACTTCAATTTTGTGTCCGAAAATCTCAATATAGGTCTTTTCGGATTCGGTGGCTGTGGCTTGTGCCGTTTGACCTTCGGCGACCACGGCTCCGGTCACGTCGTCATATTCAACGTCACGGCCGGTGGCTTGAGGTGCAGCGGCCTGGGTTGGGGCCACCCCTTGGGCCGCAGGAGAGGGATTGCCCTGAACCGGTGCTTCTTCTTCAGGCACGCCCGCCTTAGTGCTATAGCGGATTATAATCTTTGATCCCTTTTTAACCAATCCGTCGCTGTAGACTTTCGCCAAAACTTCGTAAGCAATAAGTACCTTGGCCGCATTTTTTTGCTCATCAATCTCGAGCTTTACGTTTGCTGCATTAAAGAGCTGTTCTTGGCGAGTGTCTGGGTCTGTGATCGAAACGCTGACTGTGAGAGGGTCAATGTCCTTTACGTTTTTGACGTTGCTCATTGGGAAAACGTGATCGTACTTCATTTTAAAATTTGTGAAGTCACCGATCTTAGCGAGCGACTTTCCAAAATCCGCTTTGGAAAGATCAGCGGCCTTACCGATGCCAAGAGAGATCACATCGAGGTAACCTCGACCCATTTCGTTGTCTTTGGCATATTTGTCGGTCTTGGTCGAAAACGATCTATTGTCGA
>JAPKGD010000551.1 GCA_026648125.1 Bdellovibrionales bacterium
CGGCCCCGGTCACGTCGAAGACCTGGCGGGCATAGGTCGGCAAATGCACGACCCGGTCCTGATCAAACAGAGTCATTCCTTCTTTTCCGCGAGTAATCACAAGGTGTTCCGCCCGCACTTTCTCTCGAAGAGCTCGCCCCATGCGAAGGATCTCATCGCCCGTGGCGCGTAAACCCTCTGCCTCAATGCCGACGAGAGCTTCGGCCTCATCTCGATTTGGGGTCATCAAGTCGACACCCGCATAGTAATGGGCGGGCGTGGTGCGATGTGGATCAACGAGCACCTTTTTGCCATGCTTTTTGCTGAGGCGAATCACTTCCTGCATGGCGGCCTCGCTTAACAATCCCTTTGCATAATCCTCAATAACGACGGCATCCGCATTTGGAATCACCTCGCTCAGTCGAGCCAAAAGGCGCATTTCCACTTCCCCGTCCAAATAGCGCCTCACCTCATAATCAACTCGAACTATGTGGTGCTGCTCGGCAATAATTCGCGTTTTGCGAATTGTAGGACGACCTGAATCGGTGATCAGGTGGCTTGTTCCAACCCCTTGTTTTTGCAGAAGTGATTTCAGTTGGGTGGCCGCTCCATCCTCGCCCACCACAGACACGAGTTCGGCACGCCCCCCTAAACTCACTACATTCTGCGCTACGTTCGCGGCCAGACCGAGCCGGCGGTCCTCCGAGGCCACTTCGAGAACTGGAACAGGCGCCTCTGGACTGATGCGCCGGACCTCACCGAGTACATATTCATCGAGACCAACATCACCAACCACAACAACGGTTTTACCGTCCAATTGAGTGATCTGCTCCTTAATCAAACCTTGAAGTCGATGTAAATCGACCGTAGTAACCTTTTGCTGACTCGACATATTTTTACCCTCGTGACTCCTTCGTTTAGCAAACCTCCGAGCGTCTGCCCCTCCATAACTGACTGCGTTAATCTCCCAAGCCCTGGAAATGACACACCCGTTGCCCTTTGACCCTCTTCCCTGACCGTGCGATTAAATAAGGGGTTGAGGAGCTACATCATGAGCACGAATTCTGGAATGATGGACGTTCTAACGTCCGGTCCGCTTTATCAAAATACAATTCGCACACTTGAATCTGCTGGAGAAATTATCAAGCTAAATCCAAATGTTCTTGAGCGCTTGAAGCGCCCGAGACGGGCTTTAGTGGTTTCAATTCCAGTCAAAATGGACAATGGAAAAGTTCGAGTCTTTACGGGATATCGAGTGCAGCACAACCAAACTCTGGGCCCCTTCAAGGGTGGACTTCGCTATCATCCCGCGGTGGATTTGAGTGAAGTGGCAGCGCTCGCTGCCCTCATGACATTTAAGTGTTCGCTGCTGAACCTTCCTTTGGGAGGAGCAAAAGGTGGCGTTCAAGTTGATCCTGGTTTGCTTTCAAAGCACGAGCTTGAAAGTCTCACTCGGCGCTTCACCTCAGAGATGAGCCCGTTTATCGGACCCGACAAAGATATTCCGGCGCCTGATGTCGGCACGGACTCCCAAACTATGGCGTGGATGCTCGATACTTATTCTTTGGATTCTGGATTTTCTCAAACCGGGGTCGTGACTGGAAAACCTGTAGAAATCGGTGGTTCAGCTGGCCGCGAGTCTGCAACAGGACTCGGAGTTGTTTACATTGCTCAGAGAGCGCTCGAAGTGATCGACAAAAAAATTTCCGAATCGACCATGGCCGTTCAAGGCTTTGGAAAGGTCGGCATGCATGCGGCCATTGAAGGTTATGCTTTGGGTGCGAGGATTCTTGGCGTCAGCGATGTCTCGGGCGCACTTTACAACGAGAGAGGAATAAATATTCCCGACCTCGTCCGATATATAAAAGAGAACAAATC
>JAPKGD010000552.1 GCA_026648125.1 Bdellovibrionales bacterium
CTTACTTGTTCCTGTTTGGATGGGAACTCTTGCGGCAATGTGGTGGCCCTTCTCCATTCTTTTTGCACTTACGGGATTAGTGGCTTGGCGCCATTGGCGTAAGCAGGTGAAGCGTGGATAGCTTCAGAATTCGCTTTGCTTTCCTTCTCATCGTTGGCTTTGGCCCGACTGCTCTTTTGGCCCAGCAGGGTGCAAATCCACCGCCTGAAGCCGAAGCTCCCGCAGACACTGAAGATAATTTCTATGACAACGAAGAGGCTCCTCCCTCTGAAGAGATGAGTGAATCTCCTGAAAGTGACGACGCCGGTTTCGATCGGAATGAAACCCCTGATGATTCTGGCCTTCAATACTCAGAGGAGGGGGGCTCAGAGGAAAATGGCGAGGCCCCCATCGACACGCCTAAGCCCACTGCACCTCAACAGGTAAAACCTACGTCAAAGCCCCCTGTTGATGAGCCTATGCCTTTGATTCGCCGTGAGCGAGAAACGGTCGATATTCCGGTCAAGCCACAACCCACACGAATCAAACACCCTAATGCTTCAAAGGGATTGACTAAAATCACTCGCGACAAAGTTTACATTTATAAAGTCAAAGAATCGGAACAGACCAAAGCGGCGACTTTTCGCTTTGGTTTTATTGCTCCTGACAATTTACAAAACCCCGAAACGGCCAACTATTATGACCAATACTATGATGCCATTTAGAAAATTCGGCAAGGTTGGCATTAAAGTCGGAACGGGCCTCGCCTTAGCCTCCGGAACAGGTCGCTTTAAGAATGATTTGAACGGCGAAAGAGAGCCTAAAGAGAAGTTCACTTTTGTTTATTTTCCTAATTCGGTGGGGGCTATCATCCGCCTGCATTTTTTTAAGAAACAGTGGTTCGTGCCCTACGGTGAAGGCGGCGGAGCCGTTTTTACCTTCGGCGAATTTAGAGACGATGGTAAAAATCCCAAATTTGGCGCGGCTTATGGTGGCTATTTCGCCGCTGGAGTTGCCTTTAACCTCGGTCTCGTCAACGAACTCAGCATGCTCGAACTCGATCGGGAATATTCCATTAATGGAATTTATATCAATGCCGAATATCGACGCTACCAGGGCGTGGGTGATTTTGATTTCACCAGTGATTACATCAATGGCGGCCTCACGGTTGAGTTTTAAGCCCGAGCGACATATGCTCCGCCTGCAATGAATGATAGTCCAAAGGTAAAGCTCCTTATTTCTTATGACGGTACCGAATTTGCGGGATGGCAAAAGCAGCGCCAGAGCAAAAAGCCCACGGTTCAGGGTTCCATGGAGCAGATGCTGAGTCGCATTTTTGCCCAGCCCGTCCGCGTGATAGGAGCCTCACGCACTGATGCCGGAGTTCATGCATTGGGACAGGTCGCGCACTTCGTGCCTCCAAAGCCCCTCGAGAAATTTAATATTCTCCGCAGCCTCAATGCCATGGCTCCTGAGTCGCTGGCGATAAAGGGAGCCTGGATCGCTCCAGATGATTTTCATGCTTTGGCTTCTTCAACTGGAAAAACCTATCGTTATTGGATTCACAATTCTCCCGTTCGCGACCCACTTCGGCGGCTCAGAGCCGCTTGGGAATCTCGCCCCCTTGATGTGAATTATCTCAACAAAGCCTCGGCCCTCCTCATCGGCACTCATGACTTTAAGAGCTTTCAAACGGCAGGATCTGAGGTTTCGACGACCACCCGAACCCTGGTAGGAGCGGTTTGGCGCAGGCGCTCGCCCACCATTGTCGAATTTTCAATAACTGGGAGTGGCTTTTTAAAGCAGATGGTGCGCAACATCGTAGGCACCCTCCTCGATCTCCACTTCGGCCAGGAACCCCCTGAAATGATAA
>JAPKGD010000553.1 GCA_026648125.1 Bdellovibrionales bacterium
AGGAGTCGATCAATGTATCTGCCGCAAAGAATTGAGCGAAATTTTTTAGATTTCGATCGCGGTGTTGAGAGCCTAGGCGAGATGTTTCAATTTCTCTCATTTGATTAAGTCGGAGTTTAATCTCAAGAATATTTCCGCCGGGGTGAATGATCGCATAGAACCTTGGGTTACTGTTTTTTGTCTGCAGACTTGCCAAACTGAGTGCTTCGGCAAATGTGAATTCGGCAAAGCGGTCGAAGTTTATCCGCAGAGTATAGTCTTTATCCCAATGGAGGGGATTAATGTCTTCGCCAATAAGGGCTCGAAGAGTTTCTAAACGGTGTACCAATTCAAAATAGAGAAGGGTGGTGTAGGCCGCTCGACTTACACCGGTCAGCATATCAACAGGGTTATTGCCGCGGCTAAAGGCCGCAAGCATTTGCTCCAGACGCCCTCGCCAGGTTTTAAGTTGATTGGTCAGCTTTTGGACTTCGCTATTGAGAGGAATTCCGGGCATTCCAGGGGCTCCATGAAATTGAGCCCCGAGCCAAGCTTGGGTGATCTGTCCTTCAAGTTGAACAAATTCATTTCCATTTTGATTGCCGGACCTGACCGAACCCTGGGTGGTCGTCTGGGCCCTTAATGGAGTCATTGGTGCTAAGGCAATGGCCGCAGCAAGAAGCCCCACTAGGGATTCTTTTGAGCTCCGATAAATGATGGTCTTAACTCGCATCTCTGCCCTCATGCCTAAACCCCTATGCAAAAGGGTGGCCGACTTTGTGGCCTAAAGACCAAGCTTATATTAGTGATTTCAAGTGGTTATGCTGAGGACCCCGAGGAGGGGCTAACCCCCTGATAGGACAGTGCCATTTCTGGCGGCTCAGATGTCAATAGAATGGCCATTAGCCCCGGGGTACGGGCTCCAAATTGCACAGAGTGACAACCAGGGGCACCGGGATCGAAACTCTTACAAAGCCAACCATAGAAGAATTTCAAGAGCTTGAAGTAATGCGCGGCATCACATAAATTCTTCAAGGTTCCCAAAACCTTATGGAGGGGCTGCTACTTGAATAAGCAAAATTTGTTGAGTCGAATTCGTGGTTTCAATTCACGTCGATGGATCTCGTTTTCCATCGCATTTGTTTTCTCATTGCAAACAGTTACAGCGTTTGGGGCTCCGGTTCCGTACCGTGTTCAGGCGGAGCATTTTCTTTCTAGCCTTAATCCCATGTCCGTTTGGGACCAGCCGGCCAACTCCACGCCCGGAGAAATTTCACAAAAGTGGGCTGGGGCCATTAAAAAATATCAGGATGAATTGTTTTCGAACCACCGCTCTGATTTTGAGCGCGCTGAAAATTTTGATCTTTGGATTGAGAGTTTAAGAAACAACGCCTTTTACGGGATATCCGCAAATACCCAACTGCCTTTTTATTCCAATCACCCGTTAGATGTCTTTGGGCTTCTTGGACAGACCGTTCATACCAAAGCCGTTGAAACTAAGATGTCTAAAGTAAAACGTGCGTTGCGGCCGGTGGGGAATGCAAGGAGAGCCGTGGTCGAAGGTACTCGCCAAGCGATGAAAGGTTGGGGAGAGGCGGTTGCGTCCATTCTCGTTGGCAGTAAGTCCTTGAGTGCGTCGGTTGACGAGGCGCGAGAAGTACCAGCCACACCAGAACCTACGATTCGACGAGTTCCTTATTTTGATTACATTCAAATGGATCGCATGGTGGTTGAGGTCGTTGATTCGGAAGGCAATAAAGTAAAATTCTTTAATGTCGCCGGCGCGGACATGAGTATTTTTGATCGCAAGCTCGGCGCTCAGCAAGGTGTGACCAGCTATCACGTTAAGAATGCCTCGGCGAAGGGGCCGTA
>JAPKGD010000554.1 GCA_026648125.1 Bdellovibrionales bacterium
ATGGTCTCCTGCCTTACATCGCCCCCCCACATTCATGATGGTAAGATTGAATCAAAATAAGACGCAACTTTTTTTTATAAAATTTACATTGGCAGCAAAGATTAAAGAGTATTTACTGAGAAACTTTTTGGTTTGGAGGGGGCTCCACGTGGTAGCTCGCGCAATTCTGATAAGCCAAGAGAAAGAACCCTAGAACCCCGACCAGGGGCCAAACCCACCAGTTATGATCGCCACTTGCCATTAATTCGGACCGAGCTTCACGCTTCATTCTCACCTCCACCAACGCACCACGCTTTCCTTATCGGCGCAATGCGTTATTTCCTGAGTGCAAGAATACGCCAAAGACGTATCAAGCTGAGTCGCCACTCCATCGAGGCTTTAACCGACTAATCCTCTGCGGACTCGTAGAGGTCCGTCATGAACTCCGCCAGCTCAGAACGCTCGCCCTGCTCCAGTCGAACGATCGCAGACAGATGCAGCCGTGAGTTCGATAAAAGCTCTCCGCTTTCTCTCGCTTTGTCCCAACGAAGTCGTACTCTGTTTACCAAATCGGTCACGCCATTGTTATAGAGATTCAAAAACGGTGAATCGATCTGACCAATATCTCCCATGAGGACAAGCTTGGTTCCTGCTCCAGGGCGAGTCACGATGGTCTTCATGTTTCCTGGATCTAGATTCTGAGCCTCATCCACAATCAGGAATCGCTGCTGAATCGAGCGCCCTCTGATAAAGCCCATCACCTGAAGTTTGACCTGACCGGATGCCATCAGCTTTTGAACCGCTCGATCAGCATTCCCCTCTCCACCATTTGGATTTGAGGGAGGACCACCCTTGCCACGGGATCCATTTCGATCACGGCCGCGATCGGCCTCCATTAGGACCTGGAGGTTGTCATAATAAGACTCCATCATGGGTCCCACTTTTTCTTCCAAGGTACCTGGTAGAGCACCAATATCTTCCTGGCCCACCTTATCCAGGGTTCGCATCAAAATCATTTGTCTAAAGAAATCGCGGTGCACTCCACGCCGAGCTTGGTCCGTCTGCTCTTTACCAGCCATCAAAGCCAAAATGGTCTTTCCAGTTCCCGCTTTACCGAGCACGGTGACCTGGCGAATTCTCTTGGTCATCAAGGCATGGACAAGCATTCGCTGCTCAAGATTTCTTGGCTTAATCGGGAGATCCAAGTGGTCCACAGTCGGAAGAAACTCAATCGCATCAGAAGATGCGTTGTAACTGCCCACGAGATGATCAAGTGACAAACCGCTTTTTCCATTTTGCCTGGAATACTGAACAACTTCTTCGTCTTCGGGACGTGTAAAAATCAGGTACTGGTTGGGGTAAAAATCAAGGGGCTCTTGAAGCTTCAGGCGCAACAATTGCCGAAGCTCCGCCCTCGTTATACTCATTTGACCTCGAAGCCTTTCGTAAATCTGAGGCGTGACCTTAACATAGCCTCGACCACTATAGATTTCTTCGTTGATTTCTTCTCGAGAAGCACTGGTGGCCGCATATTCCTGTGACTGAACACCCTTTGTTCGAGTCTTCGTCTTGGCTTGAACATCCTGGCTTATAAAGACAACGCCACGACTAAACTTCTTGTCATAAACGTCGCCCTTGTTTTCGCGATAATTCATCTCGTAAAACAGAGCCGCAGCAATGATTCGATCATCTGGATCAGAGGGATCCAGCACCCCCCGGACCATTTCTGTAGGCAGTTTGCTTATATAATCATTCGTATCAAAGACGATCATGCCGCCCATCTGCTTAAGAACGAGTAGATTTGTCCCCGGGTCTCCCGTCCTTCCGCTCTGGAGATCTTCGATAACACGAGCGGCCCGACGTGCATT
>JAPKGD010000555.1 GCA_026648125.1 Bdellovibrionales bacterium
GCAGCAATCAGAAAATCATTTATCACTTGCTGTTTCAAGCCTCAGCCGCGGCTTTACAGAAACTGGCTCGTGATCCGAAATTTGTCGGCGGCGAACTTGCCATGATGGGCGTGCTGCAAACCTGGACACGCGACCTGTTGTTCCATCCCCATGTGCACTACGTTGTACCCGGGGGTGGGCTTTCGGCAGATGGTAGCCAATGGTTATCGGCCCGTAACAATTTTCTGGTACCGGTCAAGGCGCTCTCGAAAATTTTCCGCGCCAAATTTCGCGATGCCTTGAAGAAGACCGAGCTCTTTAAGCGCGTTCCACCGCAAACCTGGAAACAGGCTTGGGTCGTGCACAGTGAACCCGTCGGCTCCGGCGAAATGGCGCTCGAGTATCTGGCGAAATACATCTTTCGCATCGCCCTCAGCAACAAGCGCCTGGTGAAGCTCGAAGACGGTAAGGTCACCTTTCAATACCAGCACGCCAAGACCGGGCAGACCAAAACCAAAACCCTGCCCGCACTGGAGTTCATGCACGACTTCCTCCAGCATGTGCTACCGCTTCGCTTTGTCAAAGTTCGTTACTATGGCTTGTGGAGCCCCACCAAGCGCGAACTCTTGGAGAAAGCCCAAACGCTGCTCGGCGTGAAGCTCACAAAAGCCGAGCGCAAGCCGCAAGCAGAACTCGGCGAAGCCACAGACAACAGCGAGCCACCAAAACTTTGCTGTCCCAAGTGCGGTCATCTCATGCGCTGGGTCAAAGAACTGCCCTCGAAAAGAAAGGGTCGCAGTCCGCCATGCTGAAATTACTTCCCGCAGCCGTACACTTCGACAACAAGGAGACGCGCAAAAAAATTCCGTTTGGGCGCCGAAGGACCAGTACGCCCTGGGCGCAAAAAACCTGCGGGTTTTGGCGGGTCAGAGCAGGCATGATCACCTGGAAATCCGTCCTTGCCTGCTGCTGATCCTTTGAAAACTGTCAAAGAGCGCTTTTTTCCGACACCATTTTGATCCAAACAGATCACCTTCCCACCCTGCCGACCTCTATTGAAACTCCAAATATAAAGAAACGCTTAGTTCAACAAAGAATTATGCGGCGGCTCGCTCCGTGCCAGTTTTGGGCATCTCGGCACTTCATCGCGCCGCACGAATTCTTATATCGTTAGCCCCCCCCCCGCGCAACCAACTGTATTTTTTGTCTGATGAAGTTTTTATTTGGTGAGTGGTAAATATTGCACTCTGTTTGCTAAATCTTCTGGCTCTCCGGCTTTTGCAATGATTTCTAAATCCTCGACACAAGTACCAATCGAGACTTTTAGTTGATGAGCATAAATTACTCCAACAAAGGGAATACCTGATCGTTGTCTTTTTGTCGCTTCGGCGAGTAAATCATCATCTTGCGTAAACAAAACTCGCCCTAATTCTTCAGCCCGATCCAATAACTCCGGATCATCCATCTCACTCGTACCATCTTCTAAAGGAATAATAACATCAACTCCGCGTAAACGAAGACCAACCGTAATGGCGCGTGGCACATGATGATCCATATATAGTTTGATCGCCACTAAATTAATCCTTTTGCTTTCAAACGAGATACAAGGGGAGAATTTTTTTCCTTACGTTGGAGCTTATCTACGAATTCAAGGCGTTGTTCAATGTCGCGATCAAGCTCCTCTTTATGATCCCAATAATAAGCTAAAGCCGAATGAATTTGGCCTAATGTTAAATAGGGATGCTGAAATTGGAGTTCTTCCGCGCTCCAACCATAAGCCGTCTTTTCCAATACCAATTCGATTACTTTCATATTGGTTCCGGCAATGATCGGAACTTCTTTCTCGTTAAGAATTACATGTT
>JAPKGD010000556.1 GCA_026648125.1 Bdellovibrionales bacterium
TTCTTCACTCAAAGCAATCTGCTCTTTTTAGCGAGATTGACCGACACTCTCAAAAGGTGATCGAGGCCTTGAAATCTCGAACCTACCTACCGTTTCATGCCACTGCGGTTTATCCGGGCACTTTGAAGACGGACGGCTTGACCACTAAGAAGACGACGGCTCCGTCGCCAAAGGTTTCTTAAGGGGAAATGCCATGAGACTCGCAAAGACGCGATTAGCGGATTCCACATTTGAAATTAACTTGGCTCCATTCTTGGACATTATTGTGTCCGTGGTTCCTTTGCTCCTTTTGAGTGTGGTCTTTGTTGAGATCAAAATGATTGACACTCCGGTACCTCAGGTTGTGCAAAACGCAATTGAACAGGACAACAAAGATACGAATCCGGAAGCTACCCTCAATCTCCGGGTTGGAAAGACATCAGGTTTTGCCATTGAGGTCAGCGAAAGAGGCGCCACAAATACTGTGACTGTTCCCCTAAAGAATGGATCACTGGATTTTGAGGGCCTTCAAGCCAAGGCCTCTGAGTTAAAGAATCGATTTCCTCAAATATTTAAAATGGGGCTCGCGCCCCAAAGTGACGTTGAGTTTAGAGAACTCGTCAAGGCTATGGATGCAGTTCGCAAGCTTCCTCAGCCTGATAGAAAAGTGGCCTTCGTTGATAAGTCAACCGGCCAGCGGGTTGAAACTGATCTCATGTTCCCAAACGTCACCTTTAGTAATGTGGTGGGAGAATAGTCATGAGACGACGTGGATTAAAAAAATATATGGACACAAGGGGCGGCCAGGCCTTTAAGATCCAAATTACTTCCATGGTCGACATGTTTGTAATTCTCCTGGTCTTTTTGCTGAAATCGTTTTCAACCAGCCCCGTACAGATTACGCCAAACAAAGATCTAACTCTTCCTGAATCCACCGTTGCTGCAGACCCTCAGGATGTTTTAAAGCTCGTGGTCTCAAAAAACGGCATTTTTGTTGAAGACAAAAAGGTCGTTGATTTACAAAGCGGTGAACTTCTCCCCGAAGACTCTGATAAAACAGACAGTCAGTTTATTCGCAAGCTCTTTGAAGAGCTCGATGTTCAGGCTAAAAAGACCCGCAATATTGCTTCGGTGAATGAAACCGTCGAGTTCGACGGAAAGATTCTCATGCAGGCCGACCGTGATTTGCCATACGCAATGCTGCAGAAGGTGCTTTACACCTCTATGCTTGCTGGCTATGCAGATATGAAGTTGGCCGTCATCGGCAAGTAATCAATTGCTAAGATCTCATAGAGTATGCCACCATTTAAGCCATGTTGGAATGGCTGCCTCTCATCTTATCCCCGCTCAATGATGTGACGACTTCACCTAAGGACCCTCCCGCTTTTGTGGCGATCAAAGCCTTACCAGAAAGCCAGGGCCGCAATTTGGAATATGAACAGAAAGTGGCTTCCATTCAGGCCAAGCTTCACCCTGAAATCTCACCCTTTCTTACATCGCTCGATAAAGACAAGGTGTGGAACGTCGTGAAGCGGGTCGCTCAGACTCAGTCGCACTGGTCAATTGTAGAGGTCAGCGATAAAGATTTTAGAGTGGAGGCGATCGCCACCACTCCGCTTATGAAATTTAAAGATGATATTGTCGTTGTGGTTCGTGAGAACCTAGGTCAGATCCAAGTGGATATGCGCTCAAAATCACGGGTAGGAAAGAGCGATTTAGGTGCAAATGCCTATAGGATCAAAGTTTTTTTTGAACAACTCTCTTTTGCGCTGAAATAGCTTGCAGCGGCCTTGTTGCATGAATCAGCAGGCGGCTCCGCCGCCGCTGATTCAGCAACTGCGGCCATCACAAAACAGCTGGGG
>JAPKGD010000557.1 GCA_026648125.1 Bdellovibrionales bacterium
AGCGTCTCGTCAAGCGGCATCGACAGGTTCCGGTCCGACAGCGGCGTTCCCGCGACGTACTCCATGAAAAGCAGGGCACCGTGAACGCAGATCTTAAACAAGCCATAGAAATTTTGGCGGCTGAGCCCAATCTTGCTCGTGGTGCCGCCCTCTATCGTGCCTTGCTGCGTATGACTTTGGTACGCTCAGTTTTTGAGAAAGATCAGCGCCTCCTTCAGGCGAGAGACTGTCGTATTCAGTATGCCCCGGCGGTAGACTTCATTTCTGATCTCCACCGTGATTTGAGAGCTATTCTTGTAGACCTTGGCCTGGCAACGAGTAAGCAGAGTCGGCGAGATGAAATGGCGAAGTCCATACATAATTTGGACAAGGCGGTTCGAGAGCTCCTAGAAAGAGCGCGGGCTCATTCCTTTGCGGGTGAGATTGATCTTCGCGAGGTCACATTGGCATTTGGAGGGCGTTGTTAATGTTCAAATCAGTGGTCACAAAAGCTCTATTTGTCCTTATTATATTTGCCGGACAGAGCAGTCGTGCTGCAAGCCTTCTGCAATCCCTCCCCAATTTTAATTCTGAGCCCTTGATGTCTAGCGGCGAATCCATCGCGCTTGGTCGAGGGTGCCTCATGCTTCCTAGTAGTGACCTCAGTTTACCCTGTAATGCCGCCTTCCTTGCTGACTCGGACGTCAGACAGTTTCAAGTTCACGTGTTTGGCGATCAGGGCATTCAGCACGTTGGTAAGCTTTATGATTTGGTTCGTCGAGAGGACCACGTGGGCTTTGTGGAGGAAATCATTAATGATGGCCGACCCACCCTGGGCAGAGCCTGGGCAAACCTCTGGTATCAAGGTGAATTCTGGGCCGTAAATGTCACTCCTTTAAAAACCGACAATGCGATTAAGAAAATCAACTCGGCTTACCCCGAAGTTGCTGCTCATGTGCGAGAGCAGTTTGAAGCTGCGATCGGTACGGGGCTTCACTTTGCCGAAGACCCACGTTTGAGAGTGGGAGCATGGGCGCGATACCAAAACTCAAAGTACTATCGCGGTGAATTTGCCGTTTTGGATGCCGTTGCAGATCCTGAAATGCTTGAATTTGATCAAAGTCATGCGGTCCTCCTCGAACCTTCAGTTATTTATGAACTTGAGCCCGAATGGCATACCCAGTTTGTGGCCGTGCTCACGGGCGCGACCCTCTATTATAGTGGCGAACGCGCGGGTCGCCCTGAAACAAGAGGTGATCTGGGATTGAACTTTCAACCTCCAGTGACCGACTTAAAAATGACATTTGGAGTACAAATGGGAGTTCTGGGAGATGAAATTTGGGCACGCCGGATTCGCTTGAGCTCACTCGTAGAGACGGACTGGTTTAACTTTGCCATGGGACTTGGTCTTGGTGAGATTGGACTCCATGTTTCTACAGCCATTGATTCTTTGGTGGTTGGAGTTGGATTTCAGATGGTGGACTTTGAATCTGAAGAGCAGTGGGGGCAGAGAGCTGCCCACAATGTCACATTTGATCTGGGACTGCGCTTTTAGGAATTTACTTCTTGAAGCAATTGTCTGGCGTGTTCCAAGCTCGTATTTGAGATTCGCTCTCCACTGATAAGACGGGCGATTTCTTTGACCCTCTCTGTTTTGTTGAGGGGGTGAATCTTCATCTCAACGCCACTACGTCCGCTTCCTTTTTCTATATAAAAATGAGTATCCGCAAAAGCGGCAACCTGCGGTAAATGGGTCACACAGATCACCTGTTGCCCGGCGGCGATAGCTTTGAGTTTACGACCCACTTTTTCTGCCGTTTCACCACTTACTCCAGTATCGACTTCATCAAACAAATAGGT
>JAPKGD010000558.1 GCA_026648125.1 Bdellovibrionales bacterium
AATTGAGTTGTCATTTTGGTGAATCCCATAAATTCGCCTGGGTGCATTCCCATGGGAAGTGGAATTTCTGTGCCGGGTAGGCCAGAGTCCTCGGGATAGCGATGTAATCCAAGCCAAGTCATCGCCTCATCAAAGGAATGGATCTGGCTAAAGACCGTTGAAAAGCCCTGCATAAGAGCACGCAAAGGATTCATAGATGGCTCGTCTAAAAATCTCTTAATGGGCTCGAGCGGAAGAAGGGCACCTGTCACCGTAACTGGATAGGACAAAGCGTGAATACGGCCTGCCATCTTGGCTTGGTACCACTCGCTCTCACTCAAATCCATAGGGTTAGGTCGGCCCTGAGGTGGTATGGGTTCGCCAGGCAACCATTGAACTGGGCTCGCCGTGGCCGAGGCCAGACTAAGAAAGCTAAACAGAGTTAAAGCGTGAATCATTTGCGCCAGTATAATCAGGCTTAGGCCAAGACCCAACTCTACCTTCGTCTAGTTTCTCGCCATTGCCAGGGCGCCAAATACTCGATAGACGATTAGATATGATTAAAAAATACTTCTACTCCTCCATTCTCTGTACTGTGCTCGGACTCTTTGCCGGCACCTACGTTGGCTACTACTATTCGGGGACACTTTCTGGGGCAATTTCTGCAGGCCTCCTCACCCTCATATTGGCGATCCTAGAGATTTCATTGAGCTTTGATAATGCCGTAGTAAATGCTTCGATCCTAAAGAAGATGACCCCTGAATGGAGGCATCGATTTATTACTTGGGGTATGCTCATCGCCGTATTTGGTATGAGACTCGTATTTCCCCTCGTCGTGGTAAGCGTCATCGCCGAGATTTCACCCTGGCAGGCCCTGATCATGGCCGCAACCAGGCCCGATGATTATGCCCAAACCATGATGAGTTCGCATACCGTTCTCTCTGGATTTGGTGGTGCTTTTCTCCTTATGGTGGCGCTTAAATATTTCTTTGATGCCAATAAGGATGTTCATTGGGTTCACGCCATCGAGCGTCCATTGACGACTTTGGGAAAAATTGAAGCCGTGGAGATGGCTGCAGCACTCATAGTCTTATATCTACTTTCACGTCAGATGCCCATGGAGACAGGTCATGCCTTTTTGATGGCGGGAGTATTCGGTCTTATTACTTTCGTATGTGTAGACGGAATAAGTGCTCTTCTCGAATCGCCCGATGGATCAAACGCAAACGCGGCCCAAGCCAGCTTTGGCCTTTTTATGTACCTTGAAGTTCTTGATGCTTCATTTAGTTTTGATGGCGTTATTGGCGCCTTCGCCTTGACTCATAATCTGTTCATTATTGCCATTGGATTGGGAATTGGTGCGATGTTTGTGAGAAGCCTCACGATCTTACTTGTCGAAGAGGGAACACTATCCGAATTCAGATACCTCGAACATGGTGCCTTTTATGCGATCGGAGCCCTGGCCTCTATGATGTTACTTGATTCTATTGTTCACGTGCCAGAAGTGGCCACGGGACTTGTCGGTGCTGGATTTATTGTTTTCGCTTTTATTTCATCAATTCGCTACAACCGAAATAAGCGCACGGAATAGCTCAAATTGCTTCCGATCTAATCTTAATCATCAGATTGAGCACAGGTCCAAATTTTAATATTCTTTTTGTCCTTCTCTTCGACTCTCAGAAGGAGAGCCGCTTTCTCATAGCCCTTTCGGCAAATAGGCTTTTCCGCATGGCCTTCAAATTTGGTGGCGATATAGCGAGAGGGATCTTTTTTAAAGTCGGGTATTCCGGGTTTCTTGTGGGAAGCAGAGCGTAGCGTGTTGAAATTTGCTTAAGTTTTGAGCTTTGATTTTCGGA
>JAPKGD010000559.1 GCA_026648125.1 Bdellovibrionales bacterium
CTAGTCTAGAGACCGCGACGCTGACGATAGAAGTCCAAGCGATCCAGGGCACCCGGCCCTCTTTTCTCTTTGAGCAACATTTCCTTGAGTTCGGTCTTCAGATAACGATTGCGTCGCGCCAGCTTATAAAACGGCACCTGACCGTTGCTAGTCATATTTCGCAATGACGCCGGACTAATTTTCAAATATTCGGCCGCCTCCTCGGTGGTCAGCCATTCTTCTTCTACTTTCATAGGCACCTCTTCGCGGTTCGCAGCCATATCTACCACCCCGCAGTTAGCCTTGCCGCCATTTTTCCATAATCCGCACTGGTTCCAAGAACTTAGACGCCACGCGATATTATATATGTATGAAGTCGTGTTTTAGAGCGAATCGTTCTCGGAACAGCGGCTCCGGGCGCGAATCCCGCTACCCCATCCAATTTTCCTCCTCAGAAAAACGGTTCTACGGTTCTACGGTTCTACGGTTCTACGGTTCTACGGTTCTACGACCTGCAGGAAAGAGTATTTCTTAAAGTCAGCATCGCGGGTGTAAATCCTCTTCACATTGTGCGACCGCAAACAGAGCGCAATCCTGGCATCGAAGATCTCATTTCCCTTTAGCCCCGGAATTTCCTTTTCCATTTCTGGAATATCTTTCCACCACGCGACATCTTCTTCGAGCACCCTAATTTGATAAAAATCAAATAGTTCTCCCACCGCTTGGACAGCCGCACTTGCCTTCAGTGGTTTGGGAAATAATCTGGAATGAGTAAGAAGCCTAAGACATTCTCCTACATTCGTAGGAGTGGTGCATACTTCATCATGCAATTGCCTTATACCTTCGGTTGTTGAATCATGAGAGGGCATGGACGCAACAATAAGATCGATGAGAATGTTTGTATCAATCGCTGTCACGCTCTAACTCCTCCATCCACTCTTTACGGCTAGACAAATCCACTTGAGGAGCACCAAGATCCTTAGCTTTAAATTCTTTCGGACGCTGATTCTTGTTGGCCTGCTTGAATGCGTCCCGTCCTAACTGAGCCCATCTAGAAATCACTTCACTAATAGTCTTTCCAGATTTATCAGCTTCCTTTTTGGCTTCCTCAAAAACTCTATCGTCTATTATCAGGCTCGTTTTCACAGAATTCCTCCATATTCTTAATTGTAGAATATATATTCTATATGTCAAGGGTGCAGAATATAGGGTCTCAGATTGAGCCGGTTGCGTAGTCATTTGTAGTCACCGTGACATCCAAGCCGGTAAAATCAATAAGTTGGGCTGGTCTACACAACCCCACCCAATTTTCCTTCTGAAAAAAGCAGGTTCTTCGGTGCCTCTCACTTCATGTTGGGTGTGCTCCCGATCAATTTTTCTTCTTCAAGAAGGACATCGGTCCCGACTTGGAGCCATGCTGAGCACGTCACCAATTTCAAAGTGAATCAACTGACATCAGCACGTGCCTGACCAGAGTTATGACACTGTCTAATCAGACAGGGGCCGTCTGCACATGAGTTCGAGCCTGGCTGGCATGTAACGAGCAATCTACTGCGAAGGGATGAGGTCGCCATTATCTATTTGGGGTGGCGACCGTTTCAGAATGGTTCAGGTTCATTTTTGGGGGGACAATGGGACGTGTTAGAACGTGCAGCGCCTTAGCTTTGGCCACAGCACTTGTGGTGGTTTTTAATAACTGCAGCCCGCTTTCAACGAATGAATTTGGACTAGCTCAATCGGACTCGCCCGTAAATTTGGCATCGACCAACTCGTTTGCTCAATTGAAATTGGGCGCTTCTCCCTTCTCTACAAAAGAAGAGGAGTATGCCGCTGGGCGCATCCTGGTGAAGGCACG
>JAPKGD010000056.1 GCA_026648125.1 Bdellovibrionales bacterium
ACGTTCAGGAAGTTTGTCCACTTCCGCTCGCAAGAGACTATGCACATCGTCCGCAATCATTTGCTTTTCAGTGTCCGCAGAGGTCGCCATAGTCACATTGTCGAGCCCCACATGTTCACGCTTATGACTGCGCAGACGATTCTTCGCCGTGTTCAGCGTGATCTGGTAGAGCCAACTACGAAAGCTTGATCTTTCTGCAAAACTTCCCATTCCTTGAAAGGCTTTGATAAAGCTTTCTTGCACTACATCCTCCGCGCCATCCCAATCCCGCACCATACGTAATGCAACTCGCATCATCGTTTTTTGATGCCTTTGAACCAACTCGGCAAATGCCAATCGGTTCCCCTCCTTCACTTCCCTGACAAGCTCGAGGTCAGCTTTCATGGGCTACCCTCCTTTCGACTGGCCAAAAGGCCGTATCGGTTAACGCTCCCTAAAAAAAAATCGAAACCCTAGGATCAGCGTGGACGCCAGTTCGGAGTTGGGTGAATACTTAAATGTTTTCCATAAGATGTGAGTGCTGGTAGGTCATCAGGTGCGAAACTGACTTTCATTGCGCCCCCCGATTTAAGGTTAGAGCAAGAGTTGGACCAGCCAATTTGGTGTCATTTTGACGCCGGATAATTATCCGGCAGTGACTTTATTTCTTCCTGAATTTTTTGACTTATATAGGGCCTTGTCCGCCCTATCATATATAGATTCCCAGTTGCTGTCCGTGGGTAGTGCCGCAGCGACACCGGCTGATACAGTGACCGGAATCGTTTTTCCATCGAACTGAAAGACATGGGTTTCAATTGTATGCCGAACCCGCTCGGCCACATCGGTAGCGGTTTGTAGCGTAGACCCTAAAAGCACCAAGGCAAACTCTTCTCCTCCAGCGCGAGCAAAGAAGTCGTTTTCACGAATCAATTTAGCTCTCACCACAGATGCAATTTCCTTAATAACGTAATCGCCCGTCGTGTGCCCATGGGTGTCGTTAATGGTCTTAAATTTGTCGATATCAAAAACTATAATACTGAAAGGCACGCCAAGGAGATTCGATCGTTTGAAAAGTTCTATTGATCTTGAGTTGAGGGCTCCTCGGTTTCCGATTCCTGTCAATGCGTCAGTTTGAGCCCGGTCAAAGACCTGCCCTTGCGCTACAGTCTCCAGACTCCCTCGCTCGAGAAACTTAAAAATGACATTGCCCATTTTGATCTGGTCATTGTTTTTCAGTCGAACGGGTTGAAGGGGTGTGATCACCCGGCCATTCACCAAGGTTTTATTTGTGGATTCGAGATCAATGATCGAAACGTCTCCGCCCTGAAGAATCAACTTTGCATGAGATTTACTCATACTTCGCTCATCTACATAAACGTGACAAGTGGGCGCTCGTCCCAAAATGCGGTCCGTATCCTCTATGGGCCACTGACGTCCCACAGAATTCGCTGGCCCGACCAGCAATACGACTGAGGGGGGAGCCTGTCCCGCCTGTGCAAGACGTAGCTTAAACGTGTCACTTTGTATGACACTCGTTTTATCCGTGGTGTAACTTGGACCGTCTGATTCGTCTCGATTGTCGTCCATCATAGCTTTTTTAAGTTTAGGGAAATATTAGGCAAACGACAATCACTTGCTCAAGAGGTCCAGAGTGATCTTCTTTCCTCTTTCAACACCGGGCTGGTTATAGGTTTCAAGGGACAAACATTCGCCGAGACCACCTACAACCGCCTGCATCAAAAACATGACGTAGCCAATCGTGTTCAGCTCGCAATTGGGCCATTTCCAGGACAAGGTATGAACTCCTACTTCGTCTAAGGCTCGGCGAGTGCCCTCGGATTGAGCTAAATAGAGCTGGCCCAAAGTCTTACCACTCGCACCATTTGGTAGGCCCCAAGGTTGTCCGCCAATCTGAACTTCCTCCTCTACCAATGATTCTAAGTCCCAAAACCAGACCCATTTGTCCCTCCGCCCCTCAACAACCTGCTGCAGAATGGAATGCTGATCGATGCTACCCACACATGGAACCAAGAAACTCGATTTCGATGCGGGTCGCCCTTCGCGATCAATTCGTTTACCCAAAGACTCGGTCCATAGTTGCTGCAACCAGCCCGCCATCGGACGCAGTCGGTCTCCATAGGTCCATACCATGGTGATCCACTCCTCGCGCCGCCAGCTGGCCAATGTGGCCGCCACCAAGCAAGCTACTGTCGTCCTATCTGCTTCACCTTGCCGGATCCCTTGGCGAAGTTCTTGTAAATTCAGGCCCGACAGGCCCGCCGGTAAAAGCCCCGCTGCCGTAAAAACCGAAAAGCGACCTGAGACATCTTTTCCGATGGGAAGAGTATAAACTTGATTTGCCTTTGCCCACTCCTGAAGCGCGCCAAGGATCCCTTCTCCTGCCACCACAGTCGCATAATCCTTTAGGGCAAGTCCCTTTGCTGAATACCACTGCTCAACCAAGTTCAGTGCCGCCAGAGTTTCAAGGGTACCGCCGCTCTTTGAAACGAAAATCCAATGGATCCGACGCAAGTCCTTGAGTTGCGCTTTCAGTTTGCCCACCGTCTCTGGTTCAATGTGATCAAAATAGAGGGGCTGATTTACACCCGCTGCCGTCAGTAGAGCCTTTGCCCCAAAACTACTACCGCCAATACCGACTAGAACATATTGATCAAATGTGTCCTTTAACATCCGAGCACGATCTTCAACGGCTGACCAGGTTGAGTCGGAAATTGCGGCCCGATAAAAACCGGCGCCCTCATACGAAGTCCAAGACTCCGCAGCCCGCTCAGACCGGGAGCGCTCCTCTTGGGAAATTTGATTCTGACTAAATGAAATCTCGATCATGCTATTGCCACATCTTCTTCGATTCGATGATAACCGTGCCATTCCTTCAAACGCCCGCGAGGACGGTCCGACTCATCTGTATATTCGAATAGGACGTAGGTCAACTTTGTGATCTTTCCTAAAGACGCGATGTCGAGAGACGTTAGGTCCGTCCATGTGCCCGTATTAAAATATTCCATGTCGTGGCCCCACTGACGATATTGGTAGACATGAGAGTGGCCAAACACCACGGTATGTACGCGCTCGTCGAGGAGAATGCGCCTCGCCGATTCACTCAGGTCTGGAAATACCGCACTCTCAAGAAAGACTTGAATGATCTGCTTCAGAGGAAACGCACGCCGGGGATCCTTTGACAGGGCCGATCGCACCAAATAGCGGATAAGGCCCCAGAATCCTTTTAAGGTGAGCCATGTTTCGTTTATGAGAGACCACCTCACCATCCGATTAAAGGGCCTAATTTTATCCACATGAGGATAGTGGTGCTTAATCTTTAAAACCACTTCGACAAAGAAGTGTGATCCGATGGGTAAGTTCAGGATGGGCTCCGGCAAATTCCGCTTAAGAAAAAACTTTCTTGGATCGAGCCGGTTGGCCGCTTCGTGCATATGACCGTGTTCAATATGAACTCCGTCAAAAAAGTAAACTAGACTTCGAAAACGCACAGGAGTTCCCAAGACCTGATTGAGATACTCGCGCGCCTTGGGCCAAAGCATTCCCTGATCATGATTGCCGACCACATAAGTGATTGAGTTGCCTTCGCGAGAAGCCAGTTCCCTGAGAGCTTTAAAAAAGAGTGGATGGCCTTTAACGATCCTCTGCAAGATTTCCAGGGTGATGTCTTCTGTAATTACGGTTAGAAAATGCCCGCGGTAATCAATTTGCAAAAAATTAAAGATATCGCCATTTAAAATGAGCTCAATTTCAGCATCTGCAAATTTACCTGTTGAATAAAAATGAATAAATTCAGCAAACTTTTCGTCGAAATAAAATTCTTCTAAGAAATTGAGCTGACCATTTTCGAGCGTGAGTCCACACCCCAAATGTAAATCGCTGACAACTAGTTTGATGCGCTTCTTTTTCATTAGCTTGCAACGTAAACAATGTTTCGGCTCTTTCTTTTGGCGTCATACATTGCCTTGTCAGCCAATTGGATCATTTGTTCTTTGGTTTTGGCGTGATCAGGAAATGTGGCCAACCCCACACTCGCCGTTAGGCGCACCTCATGGCCGTCAATGAGAAATGGGGTTTGTTCAATAGTGCTTCTAATTCGCTCAGCCACAATCTGTCCACCCTTAATGTCCGTATCTGGCAAAACGACGACAAATTCGTCGCCACCATAGCGAAAACCATAATCACAGCTCCGGATGGAAGCCTTTACAATTCGACCGATTTCTTTCAAGAGCTTTGAGCCAATCCAATGCCCGCGCGTGTCATTAACCATTTTAAAGTAATCCAGGTCGAGAAATAAAATTGAGAAAGTCTGCTTCCGCCTTGCCGCTCGGTTAATCTCATTGTCGAGCACAACAGGTAAAAAGCGTTGATTATAAAGATCTGTCAGGTCGTCTTTCATAGCAAGGTGCTTTGAATCCCAGTGGCTCAGACCAAATTCAATAAATCGAGACATCAACTTGAGCGTTGCTGAAACTTGCGTGATGAGGTCTTGATGCTCGGCACGGTCTACCCCTTCAAGCACAAGCAAGCCCAAGGGATCACCGCCAATCAGTGGCACGATCGGAACAAACAGAGTCCCCACGCCACCGACATGGCTTGAGTGCCCTCCCAGCTTTACCATTTGATCAATTTCACCAGGAGGAAGCCCGCCACAAATGACATCGATTAGGCCATCCACATCGGCCTCTCGATAGGAAAGCATGCGGGGAGATCTGGATTGTTCCACCTCAAGTTCAATTCTTACATTTGTCCTGTCTTCACTGATGATATGAAGCAGGTCTGCCCATCGTACCCAATGGAGATTCACTACATCGAGTCGAGAGCCAAAATAATTAAGAACCCGATCGAGAATGTGGTGCACATCGAGCTTAGTAAACATTTGCTCAATCGCATTACTCCCTGAGGCCAAGCGAACTGATTCTCCAGCTATTTGATGAAGTCGTCCCACTCGCGCCAATTGAGCCACTGCATTGACAAACTTAACTTTGGAAGTGAGCGGCCGAATCACCATGTGCACTTCATCCTGAGTCACAGACGCTTCTCGCGGGTCATCATTGACGAAAATATATAGAAACGGAACATGGGGAAAGCGAGCGGCCGCGGCCTGACACATTTGCCAAGCTTCTGCGTTTCCACCACCAAACACCACGACTTCAAAGTCAGGATGAACCAGTTCTTTTTCAAATTCGATCAAATTTTTGGGTTCAACCAGATCAAAGCCATGGGTGCGTAGCTCGGAGGCATAAAGCCGCTGAGAGCTAAATTGATCATCAAAGAAGATCACTCGCCGTGCCAAGTTACTTCACCTTCTTTTGCGCTGAAGGTTCTTCTTCGCCTTCAAGCATTGAGAGCGCCAGACGCAATGCCTTCACCGTTCGTCTAAGCATCTCTTGCTTATCGCCAATCTGACGGTTTAATTCTTGTCCTTTATTTCGATAATTTTCGAGTTCGAGAGTGAGCTGATCGAGCTGTCTTTTTAGATCAAGGATGATTTCGTCCTTGTTACGTACAAGGGCCGCGTTTTCCATTCGAATCAGTTCGAGGCGATTTTCGAGCTCACGTTCTCTCACTCGAATTTTCTGTATGTTCGAGGAGAGTCGCATCTCCATCTCTTCAATTTTCAATTTAAGTGATCCAGACTCTTTTTCCTTTTGCGCTTGGGCCTTTTTAAGAATTTCAATTTCTTGGTCTCTCGCGTCGACCGTCCTCTTCATTTTCTCGTCTAGCCCTGTCGCTTGAACTTGTAACTCATCTGCTCGCCGACGCAAAGTTTCTCCCGCCGCCGCCAGTTGCTCGTTATCGGTCCTCAAACGACCCAACTCTTGTTCGAGTTCAAGAATTCGATTCTGAGCAATTCGTAAATTTTCTGAAGTGGCTAAAGCGGCCTCGGTTGCCGAATTGAATCCCGAAGCTCGGATGGGAGCGATTCGGCCAACTGCTGATTTTGCTTCGGCGATGGGAGAGGTGATTCGTGTACGAACGGTTTCGCCGTGAGGCGGCGGGGCGATAGAGCTCATAGTCTTATTGGGAGCGCTATGAATCTTTGATTCACTAAGACGAATGGTGGCATCGTCGCCCTTTGTTTTCTCTTTAGATTCGAGAGCTTCCGCCTTTGTGGCCGTCCCCGCTTTTTCATCTGGCAATCGAATAACATCAGAGATGTCGATATCTTCGGGAGATGCACTTCCCTTCGGCGCGGAAGGCGACGCCTTAGCTCCCTGTTTTGAGGAGCCCTCTGCGGCTTGATCTTTTTTAATCCCCGGTGACGTTGATGGCTCATCACTATCGATGAGATCATCAATCAATTTCATCACGAGAGACTTTCCTTTTTTGTCACCCATCCGGTTTAAATATCGGAAATCGTTGATATTCGATTGAGAGCAATGCGCTCCCCGGGAGAGGAATCGGACCTAGGTCGGGCCTACTCGTGCAACCTTAGGTCGCGTAACTAATCACTTTAAGGTATTCGGCCTGTCGCAGCTCGACGTCAGACCAGCTCACTTTCTCAAGCGCCCTAAGACCAAAGTCCTGGACCGTAAAGCTGGCCATAAGGCACCCATGCACACAGGCCTGACGGAGGTTGGCGTATGAAATTCCCTCTTTGGTCTTAGCCAAAAAGCCAAAAACTCCACCAGCAAACGTGTCGCCCGCACCCGTCGGATCGACGACATGATCCACAGGATAGGCTGGCAAAATAAAGAACCGTCCTTCGCAAAACATCACGAACCCATATTCTCCGCGTTTAATCACAACCGCCTTGGGACCCATTTGAGTGACCTGCTTAACCGCCGCAATGGTGTTCCAATTGCCCGTCAAGCGGCGAAGCTCTCCTTCGTTGATTAACAAGATATCGATTCGTGAGAGCAATTTTTTAAGTGTCTCCAACTTGCTGTCGATCCAGTAATCCATGGTGTCGGCACCAACCAGTTTCGGTCGCTCAATTTGATCAAGCACCTTTAACTGCAATTCAGGGTCAATATTGGCCAGAAAAACATACGGCGTGGCTCGATAAGACTTCGGCAATTCCGGCGAAAAATTCGCAAAGACATTGAGTTGGGTGTCGAGGGTGATGGCGTTATTCATGTCGCCCTCATACCTACCGCGCCAGCGAAAGGTCTTTCCCGAAACTTGCGAAAGTCCATCCAAGTTAACCTTGCGGCGTCGTAATAAATCCAAGTCTTGAGAACGATAATCTTCACCCACCACACCGACCACATTTACAGGTGAATAAAGGGAGGCCGCTGTTGCAAAGTAATTTGCCGATCCACCCAAGGTATCTTCGGTGTGACCCGAAGGAGTCATAATTGAATCATAGGCCACGCTGCCAACCACCAAAATTTCCGACATGGAATCCCCTATAAAGATGCAGGCGCTGCGGATTTCAAGGCAGTCGTAAGCTGGCCGCAGGCCGCGTATATATCCCTGCCCATGGTTTTTCGCCGCAAAACATGAGCCCCTAGCCGCATAAGCTCCTGATGAAAAGCCACAATACGCTCCTCATCTGGCCGATGAAAACCCGAAGCCGGATGTTCATTGAAAGGAATGATATTGATCTTGCAAGGAACGCTTTTGGTCAACCTGTAAAGTGCCCGAGCATCGTCAATTGAATCTGTCACGTCCTTCAAGAGCACATACTCGAAAGTCACTTTGTCGCCTGATTCATCGCAATGCTTGCGACATGCCGCAAGAAGTTCACTGAGTGGCCAACGTCGATTGATCGGCATGATCTGAGAGCGCACTTCGTCGTTGACCCCATTGAGACTCACGGCCAGCCGGGTTCTTGATTTTGTGACAAGGGGAATCATCGGCACGATCCCGGAGGTCGAAACTGTAATTTTTCGACGAGACAGGTTGAGCCCCCAAGGTGAGTGAAATATCTCTATCGCCTTGAAAACATGGTCGGGATTATCGAGAGGTTCACCCATTCCCATGAACACGATGTTGCTGATTCTTGCCCCTTCCGCAAGACGTCGCTTCACGGCCAAGAACTGACCAACAATTTCCCAAGTTTCTAAACGACGCTGAAGCTTTTGTTTCGCTGTATAGCAAAACTTGCAGGCCATGTTGCAACCCACTTCCGAAGAAAGACACAACGTGAGTCGTCCCTCGGAAGGAATCAATACGGCTTCCACTGATTGTCCTTGTCCCACATCGAATAAAAACTTCTGAGTTCCGTCTGTGCTCACGTGATGTTTAATGACTTCGGGCAAGGAAAGGTCAAAGCGCTGTGGCAACTCAGCTCGAAAATCTTTGGCCAAATTGGTCATAAGGGAGAAGTCTTCAACTCCTTCGCCATAAACCCATCGATAGAGCTGCTGAGCGCGAAACCCTTCTTTACCGAGCCCTTTTATGAGCTCACCAAGCTCACTCATGGTCAAACTGTAGAAATGCGCTCGCTCCATCACGGCCTCTACTCCATA
>JAPKGD010000560.1 GCA_026648125.1 Bdellovibrionales bacterium
CTGCCGAGCGGGTGGCCGCAGATATTCAATCGCGAGCCACGCAATCCATCACTTGCGAAGTGATTTTAGAGCAACGAATCTCCTCAGATTTTATTGATGATGTGGGTGCACAGGTGCGGTCGACTTACAGAAATGTATCGGGTCTTTAATTACCCCATCGGGCGCCAATTTAGTCGAGCGACCACTGAAGAGTTTGCCCTCCCTGAAAGACGCGAATTCTATCTTCTCCGAGTCCAGCCACTTCTAAAGGGGCTTTCCATTCTTTCTTTGTGAGGCGAATCTCTTTTGAGTTCACTGGAAGATTGTAGAATTTCGCGCCAAATCGACTGGCAAAATCAGCGAGGCGGTCAATTTTTCCCTCTCGCTCAAAAACCTCAGCGTAAACCGCAAGTGCCGTGGGGCTTGAGAATATTCCCGCACAGCCGCAGTCGGACTCTTTTGCTGATCGAGTGTGAGGCGCAGAGTCAGTCCCTAAAAAGAATGTAGATTCACCGCTGACAGCTGCTTCGACGAGTGCAAGACGGTGTTCTTCTCGCTTGGCGACTGGCAAGCAATAAGCGTGAGGACGAAATCCACCTTGAAACATGGCGTTTCGATTTATCACCAGATGATGGGGCGTGATGGTCGCCGCCACGTGAGAATTGTTTTTATAAACAAAGTCCACGGCTTCTCGTGTGGTGATGTGTTCCACAACAATTTTCAGATCTGGAAACTTCAGGCGCAATGGGGAAAGAGTTTGTTCGAGAAAGATCTTTTCACGATCGAATACATCGACCGATGGGCTTGCATCTTCAGCGTGAACAAGGAGTGGGCGCCCTGTTTCGCTGAGGATTTTAAGTGCGGGATAAATGTTCTCAATTTTCGTTACCCCGGCATCCGCATTGGTGGTCGCATGCGCAGGATAAAGTTTGGCCGCGGTGATAACTCCCTGATGGATTCCCTTCTTTAAGTCATCGGAGTTGGTGTTATCTGTTAGATAAATGGTCATCAGCGGAGTAAAGCTCACCCCGCCCGGGAGGCATTTGATAATCCTTTGCCGATACTGTTCGGCAAGAGTGGTCGTTGTTATCGGAGGGCGTAGGTTAGGCATAACAATCGCACGAGAAAAGGACCGTGCTGTATGCTGAACAACATTTTTAAGGAGCTCGCCATCACGAAGGTGAACGTGCCAGTCATCAGGTTGAGGCATGGTGATTGAATTCATAGTTTAATTCTTAGAGTTTTCGCCTACGAGGCGGCAAATAGTTTTTTAAAATTAAGAGTATTAGTGCCCAATGACTCTACTTGGCGTGCTCTTGAGGGAGCTTTTGGGGCTTTTGTTTGTGGGCACGTCGTGGAAAGGGGATTCTTACTAAAATCGGCCGGGACAGCATTCCACCATGGGCTCGGACAGAAATAGGGCGAAGCTCGATCCAATTTTTGAAGCGGAAAACGCCCCAAGGGAGGCCGGGAAGTGCAGCGAGGGCTGCCATTCGCAGGGCTGATGAAGCTGTAAAAACGAACTTGTAAGCGGGCAAATCATGACCTAGCGACTTAAAAACAAGTCCTCCGATGAGTGAGCCGAGCACAATGCCAGAAGTCTGTAAAAGGTTAAAAAACGCAAGAACCGAGGGACGTTCCTTGGCCGGGAGATCATTGAACATAGTGAGAAACGTTACCAATTCAAAGAAGCCCCAGCCAATTCCTGAGGCCGCCTGCAAGAGAATGAGCCAATTCATTGAGGTCGAAAGTGTCCAAAGATACGGGACTGGGGAGATCAGGAAGAGACTCAATATAAAAACTCCGCGAAGGCTGAAACGACGAATAAGGGGTTTGGCAAAGTGGAGGGT
>JAPKGD010000561.1 GCA_026648125.1 Bdellovibrionales bacterium
GAGGATAATGTCTTGTGCTGGGGGTATAATTTTAATTCACAACTCGGCAATGGAAACAGCAAAGCATCTCCAATTCCCGTACCCGTATCGAACTTAGGTAAGGTAAAGTCTCTCACCGTTGATCGTTGGACCTCCTGCGCCCTTACGACCTCAGACCTTCTCAAGTGTTGGGGCTATAATTACTGGGGTGAGCTAGGAGACGGCACTCGATCATATCGCTCATCCTCCGTCGAAGTAGTTAACGTTGCCAATGTTAAAGAGATCTCAGGAACCTGCGCATTACTTTTGGATGGAACTGTAAAATGTTGGGGGGCAAACGGTGTTTCGGGTATTCCTTACGCCACACCCAATCCAAGTGCGGTCACGGTTCCAGGGCTCTCGGGTGCCAAGAGTATTTCAGTCTCTGGAAACAACGCCTGCGTTACAGACTCCGCAGGCAAGGTTTATTGTTGGGGACTTCTAGAAAGTGGCCATGCCGTTTCGACCCCGACTGAAGTTGTAGGAATTAGCAACGCAGTCGCCGTTTCCGTTGGGACCGAGGTGCGCTGTGGCCTCACTCAAACCGGAGGGGTCAAGTGCTGGGGAAGAAGCCATGCGGGCGGCCTTGGCAACGGAGTTCTGGATACTGATAATAATTCAACCGCTCAATTTTTCACGGCAGTAGGTGTGGTTGGACTTTCAAGTGGAGTAGCTAAAGTCGTCGTAGGAGACCAAAACGCATGTGCCCTAAAGACCAATGGTCAAGTCATGTGCTGGGGAGAAAATTCGAGGGGCTCACTGGGGATCGGAACTATCCAACATTCTTCTGTCCCAGTTCTGGTCCCCTCAACAAAGGTCGTCGAGGATATCCACATCTCTGGTCCTACCCTTCACTTAATCCATGGAGACGGCTCAGTGAGTACGAGCGGAGTGAAGCACTTTTTCTACAATGAACATGCCGGCTTGATTCGAATCGCAAACTAACAGGTTAGAATTTGAATATTCAAGTTGATATGCATCTCCTGCGCCGATCAAAATTAATGCTTAGAATTTGACTAACTCTGACTGCATTACAGAAAAAACAAAAGGCCCTGTTCTGCAAAAAATTTATCTTTAGTTTATACGGGTGACCAATTCATGGGTTTCGCGTATTCTCTGAAGAATGCCGTCCAAAAGTCAGGCCCTACTGTTTTTTGCATTAGTGACTTCATTATTCGCACTGGGAAAAGATATGGATCAAAAGTCGCCAATTTCTTATCCTTACATTGCATCACCGGAGCGCACGAAGCGAATTTTAACGCATTGGAAGACTATCAAACTGAAGATGTCCTCACATGAGGTTACCCAGCTTATGGGAACTCCGGATGAAGATCTTCCGCTCTATTCTCCGCATAGCAAGCAATCAAAGATCATTGGAAAAACGTATTGGTATATCATACAAAGACTACAGAAAAGTGGCTCGCAAATGGACAAAAAAGAAAAGCTTGTCCGCATCAGTTTTGACCTAAAAGACACCGTAACTGCAATAGATCATTGGGGCCTTGATCTATAGGTTTACAATTAATTTCTTAAAATCCTCACAAAACGCGATTTCATGATCGCCCACGAGGGTGAACCAAAATCCACCTCAAACTGAAATACAACAGCCCCCACCCTCGAAAGTACCAGAAAAATTAGTGCAAAAAGAGCGGTCAAGCGTGTAGTCATTACCATTTTGGACATCAATAGATAGATTAATTTGCAGGCGTGGAAAATGGTGATGGATTTGCTAAACACATTCCCGATCTTCTCCAAACTGGTTGCGAGAATTTCATTGTTGGTCTGGAACTTGCTCTGTGTTGCGCTTGTG
>JAPKGD010000562.1 GCA_026648125.1 Bdellovibrionales bacterium
CGTCCTCTTCAAAACAAATCGCTTGTCCTTCGTGTGTGGCAATGAAGATTTTCTTCTTGCCGTCAGTCAGCTCGACAGAAATCAATTCGTCGCCTTCGTCCACGCCAATGGCAATGATTCCGTTCGAACGAATGTTGGCGAATTCGGAAAGCTCAGTTTTCTTGATGACCGAGCTTGGAAATGGATGTTTGTGAAAAGATTCATTTTCGGGATCAAAAAGTAATATGGGTTGTACGAAACTCCCGTTATAAATCACATCCTTCCCCGGCATAATCATCTGCAGAGCATTTATAATGTATCCCTCAAATCGATCCACGCCTGCGCTTTTGAGATTTGGATTTGGTGCAGATAAAGTCTTTGAAGCAAGATCATAGGAAAAGAGAAGTCCGCCGCCAATTATCCAAATCTTGCCACTTGCGCTGCTGCTGAGAGCAATCTTTTCAACCGGCACATTTGCCCCAGAGTATTTGATTTCAATGGGTAAACAAGAATCAGGATCAGTGCATATTTCCAGAGAATAATTTATTCCCCAAGGAAAATAGAGATTTTTGGCGCCCGCCTTAGTTTTTAGCATTCCTTGGGCCGTACAAATCTGTGAGTACGATTTATATACATTTGATTTTAGAAAAAATGGATGAGCTGACTCACTCGATGGGAAGGTTTTACCCAAGCAAGTCAGATCTTCAGTAACGCCGGTCGGGTAGATGCCGTAAATGGAGTATTGAAGATCATTGACCGAGATGGATCCCCCATCTCCTGCAAAATCGTAGGTTTCGGTGCCTAACATTTTCACAGTTTCAGTTGCCGAGATCAAATAGCCGAAGACCCCCTCAGCTGTGTAGTCAAAGATAAGTATTTTGTCTTCTTTGGGAAGTGCAAAAGGGGTGCGATATCCTTTTATGAGGTCAACTATTGCGCTGTCCGTAATTGGTATTTTGACTTGGCTTAAATCCTCGCCATCAAAAATAAATACCGAATCCTCGGTATTATTTGTTAAACACACAATTCGCGGTGCACTGGCGAACCCACAATTGGCTCGTCCAACCTCAATTGTCGTCTCAATCTGTCCGTTTGAAATAACGACTAGCTTTCTAGAATCTGTGCCGAAATCATGAGTGCCAACAATCAATTTTCGATTTGTTGGGATCCAAGCCGAGCCGGTAATCGCATCAGCAATCAATATTGAGGATATCGCGCCCGAAGCGAGATCAAGTTTAAGAAGATCATTGTACCCACTCGCGAGTATTCCAGCGCCAGAAATGAGATAGCCAACGTTAGCAAAACTATCTGTTTGGAGAAGTACAACAGATTTAGAAGGGCCCCAATTTAAGCTACCAAAAGGACTCCAGTCGACTGGCTTTCCGGGACCTCCCGAAGATTGGGAGGTGCCGCCCTCAAATTGACTAGCGCCTTTAAATCCCTCGGAACAGTTTTGAAACTGAAATCCGATGAGCGTGAGAAGTGTGATGGAAACGGCTAAACCAAAGATTTTCTGCCAATTTTGTCTCATTTCACGTACCACCTGGTGAAGTATTACCGTCGACATCTATATTTCGGATTAAATTGAGGCAGACTTCTTAGCTAGCTTAGAATCCGACCGTGGTAGAAGAAGAGGGCGATTGGCTCTTCGATTGATTTGAAAGCACGATCCAACCAAGAACGGCGGCGCCTATACCTGCCCAAAGCCAGGGTGACTTCTTCGAATCCATCGATGGTGGTGGAGGCAGCTCAAGCTCGATCGAAGAACCAACACTAGGAACGGGTATGCCTTTGGGCTTGCGAATTTCTGTGGAGACGATGCAATCGGCGGAGAAGAAGATTGAAG
>JAPKGD010000563.1 GCA_026648125.1 Bdellovibrionales bacterium
GGGGCTGTTCGTCGGTGATTCAAAATTTACTTTTTGTTTTGTGTGGGCTGTTGGCCTTTCAGGCCAATACGGTTGAGGCCAGGGTCTTTTCATATGCCAATGAGAATTTTGCGGCGTATTTGCGGGGCGGTGGAGGTTTAAGCCGAACTGATCAGGACGCCTTTGCCAACTCAAGCGGTCTGCAAACAGAGTTTTCTGATGAAGGGGCCCAATATAACTTTTCTGGCGAGTTTGGATTTTTGTACGCCTCTGGCCCCCTCCGATTTCGTGTCGGCATCGAAGCGTTGAGTCCAAAGAAGGTCGAAACTACGGGTAAAAACTCTGGTGGAGTGGATCTGCTCAAGGTGACCAGTACGGTTTTTGCCTATAGTCCAATGTTGACGGTGGAATATGTGTATTCGCAAGTCGGCAACGTTTTATTTTACGGCTACTTAGGCGCAGGCTACGCCAACGTCACGGTGGACAATCAATATGAAATGGCGGCCCAGGGACTCGTTACTTATAGCCCCCTTACAGATCATACGGAGAAATCTGAAACGACGGCTATTCCGATTATCGGTGGTCTCGGCTTTGAAACAGTGTTTGTTGATAATGTGACCTTCTCACTCGACTTTGGATACCGGCACCTAAAATTCAATGATTTAAAATATAAGGCTGATGTGTCCACATTTACTGGTACCGAGAGCAAGGGACAGCCCGTTCAAAATCATGATGGAACAGATCGGCAAATTGACTTGGGCGGTTTTATGGTCAATGCAAGTTTTAAGTTTTATATCTCGTTTATGTAAGTCTATTCGTAGAGCGACTTAATGAGGTCGCGATACTTTTCACTACAGTATTTGCGCTTTACTTTGAGTGACGGAGTGAGTTCTCCAGATTCAACCGTAAAATCATGATTGAGAATTGCAAAATTTTTGATGGTTTCATAGCTAGAGAGCTTAGCGTTCACTCTGGCCACAATCCCTCTCGCAAGTCCTTTGATTTGAGGGTGTTGGCAGAGAGTTGCATAATCTTGGTAGGAAATATCATGTCCACGAGCGTATTTAAGTACCTGCTCCTGTGAGAGAGTGATCACGGCAACAATATATTTTTCTTGGTCTCCATGAATTAAAGCCTGTGACACAAGAGGATCCATTTTCAGGAGATTTTCCAGCTTTTGAGGCGCTACGTATTTGCCTCCGGCCGTCTTAATCAGATCTTTTTTTCTGTCAGTAATGCGCAAAAATCCATCGTGGTCCAATTCGCCTATGTCTCCGGTACGATAAAAACCGTCGACAAAAGCGGCTTCATTGGCTTTTAGATTATTGTAATATTCACGCATCACCATGGGACCGCGCACCAAAACCTCACCGTCTTGGTCGAAACGAATTTCAACATTCTTGAGCGGACGCCCAACCGTGCCAAATTTGTAATTGAGGGGAGTATTGGCCGTAATTGCTGCCGTACTTTCTGTGAGGCCATATCCTTCAAGAATGAGAATTCCTAAAGCGTGAAAGAACAATCCAATTTCCTTCGGCAATGGCGCTCCGCCGCTCACTGCAAATCGCAGTCGACCGCCCAATTTAGCTCTAAGTGGTCGAAAGACCATTTGATCAGCTACGGCATGCTGGGCGAGGAGATCAAAGGGCACTCGGCGACCTTCTTGCTGATAGCTGCTGACTTGCTTTCCTAGGTTGAATGCCCACGCGAAAATTTTCTGAATCGCTGGATTTGATTCCGCTTGCGACAAAATGGCGGTGTGGAGCTTCTCAAATACGCGAGGCACAGCAATGAGTAGGGTCGGTCTTACCTCTTGCAGATTAAAGCGAAGTCGATCAATGTTTC
>JAPKGD010000564.1 GCA_026648125.1 Bdellovibrionales bacterium
GAGTGTTGGTGCAATCGCTAAACATAATCAGATTAAGAACAAGTCGCGCCTCCTGGCGGGCAGCGAATTGGTTATTCCCCATTAATTGAAGCTCTAATCAATCTTTGTTGCGCAGCTAGGCGATATGCTATGACCTAAAGGACATGGTTCAATTACTGACTTTAATCGATGACGACTCCCTTTATGCTCAAGTGGTTCTTGAACGTCTTAGACTTTCGGGACTTCATATGGAAATTCGTCGTCTCAATGATTGGCGGCCTCGGGGGAGTCATCCTTCTTGTGCAGTGCCAGACCTCGTCACTTGGATGGCCGTCGATTTAAGCCAAGACCCTGAGTGCATTCCAATTGTTCCTGATCCGACCTATCGCATTTGGAATGCCAATTATTATCGCTCTCTTGATCGAGAGTTTGGATCGCCCTATTTTGTTCTTATAGAAATTGAAGCGCGCAGTGAGGCCAAGCAATGGATTTTGCGAAATGGTTTAAAGGTACACTGGCATCTTGAAGAGCTTGTGCCCACATGGAATCGCGAGGTTCTGACTCATCCCTTGATGCTGGAGTGGCTTGGTGCAGATTCTTGCCCGGAGCCACACAATGATCGGGTGGAGCGTCTGGTATTTCAGGATTTGCTGAGTCGGCACGGGGTTGTCCCGCGCGAAGCCTACGACCAAAAGCAGTTGGCGGAGGAGTTGAAGAGCTTGGCCAATAAATACCTGGGGTCTTCCGAAAGGATCCGTCGTAAGTATTATCCGGCACATTCTTATTATCGCCAGCGCTTAGAAATTGAATTGTCGATCAATCTTTTTGAGAGAGGCTTATATGGCGATCTCTATTAAGCAATGTTCGATTGAAGAGTGGCAAGCTCGAGCCGAGTTGATAGATGCTGGAAAATATCAGAGACCGATTTTTTTGGATCAGAATCTCTTTATGTCCTGTCAGTTTATGGGTGAAGAGGCCATGGAAAAGATGAGTCCAGTTGCCTTCTGCATTGAAGCGGGAGGGACGGGGGTTGCATGGGCCTTAGCCTATTTTTTAAGCCCAAAAGTTCTGCGCCTCAGAGGACTTTATGTAGATCCGGCCCATCGCGGGCGGGGCCATATGAGAAGCTTGGTGAATCACATTTGCGAGGAATATAAAGGCCGGGCCGAACGGATTTTATCATTTTCGACCCCTCAGGGGATTGAGTTTCACCTTCGCTCTGGATTTACTTTGGTTGAGAATTTTGAGCCGAGACCTATAGAGCACTATGATCCGATCTCGCGCAAAGCCTACTGCGATCCTGAGGTTTGCCTCACTCTTTTTGAACGTCGGCTTTAACCATCCATTCTATTTGTTTTAGCTGAGAGCGGGGCTTGATTCTTGAGGTACAGGTTTGTGAGCGATCTTTGGCGAAAGCATGACTTCGAGGTCTTTAACGTCAGTTTCAACCGTTTGATTACAATGAGAAAACCGCTCGAGAAGTTTGCCACGATAATGGGCGTCCTGAGGTTGGACTTTTTCAAAACCAGTGAATTTGGGCCGTGTGACCAGTGGCGCGTGTGATTGGTAAATGCGAAGTTTTGAAGATTCAGTGGATAATTTGCCAATGACCTCATTGTTAGTGAGTTGGCGAACCAAGGGATCTCTTAGGTAGGAAAGCATAATCTCCGGCGTATACTGAAAAAATCCTGGGCAACCTTCACGGCCCCGAATCATAAAGTGTCTGTACCAAGAAGCGACCTTCTCGCGTTCCCATAATACCCAGGGGCTTGGTAAATAGGGACTTACTCCGGGCACATAATCGGGCGGGATTTTTTTGACCAAAAGACATTCGCCACTCCCCA
>JAPKGD010000565.1 GCA_026648125.1 Bdellovibrionales bacterium
CCCACATCAGAGGGCCCACCATCGATCACAGCGACGCGGCCGTTAAATTCTCGCTCAACATGCTCTGCTCTCGTTGGGCTGGTTTTACCAAAGCGATTTGCACTCGGAGCTGCAAACGGCTCCCCTAGATTTGTCAGAATCTCTCGCGCAACAGGGTGAGACGGTGCGCGGAGGCCCACGGTATCAAGGCCCGAAGTAATGAGCGGGTTAACGGTCTCATTCTTTGCTGTGACTAGGGTCAGAGGTCCAGGCCAGAATTTGGTGGCTAAAATTTGAAATACTTTTGGCCACCTTGAAGCCAATTGTTTGGCTTGGTCAATATCAAGAACGTGAACAATGAGAGGGTCAAAAAAAGGCCTCTCTTTGGTGGTAAAAATGCTCTTAAGAGCTTCTTCTGAACTGATTCTTCCAGCTAGTCCATAGACAGTTTCGGTGGGAACAGCGACGACCTGATTTTGCTTAAGGAGCTCAATAGCCCGTTTTACATCCACTAAAGACATACTTATGGCTATAGCTTGTCTCAGCGTAAAAAGTCGAGCCCTCAGAAGGGCCGAGATAAATCCAAATAAGCGGTTTCAGTTAATTTGGGGCCAATCCAGCGATAGGACTTCAGATTCTTTGCGCGGGCGGGACGTTTTTCAACCAAGGCGCTATAAATCTCGTGCACCTCTTTCCACCCTAAGCGGACAAATCCTTCAATCGCTGTTGCGGGTAGTAGGTGCATAAACCGACGTGTTTCAAGTCCGTAGACCTCAGATAAAAGACGAGTTTTAAATTCATATTGTTTAGATGAAAGTTGAATTGAATCCGAAGCATGGCAATTGTAGGCGACACTCCACACGGGCGACCGACCGCGAAAAGCCTTATGGACGGCGTAGGATACATCCTGGTGGTGGGGGTGCCCATATTCTCCTAAGGGGCCATGGGTGTAAACGGCAGAGAAGCGACCGAGGCTTTGCAGTTGCGTCGTGAGGCTCTTGATGTCGAGTCGCTTACCAAATTGGTCAGGATAGTTCCACTGGTGGAGAGTTTTGATCTTGAGTCGCCGAGCCGCTTCGTTAAGTTCAACTCGACGATCTCGCGCTCTCCCATCTCCATTGCCGTCTGTGACACAGATCAACTGCCATTGCGTTCGGGGTGAATTGAGAATGAGGCCGGTGAAAAAGAGGACTTCATCGTCAGGGTGAGCGAAAACTAAAAGGTTGGTTTTCTTCGCAGGCATGATCTTGCTATCATCATTTCATGGAACTAGTGGTTTGCAAAGATCGAGAGGAATTGGCTCGGGCCGTTAACAAATGGATGCAAATGCAATTTGCAGAATCCAAGGATCCACACGCGGTCTACGTACCCGCAGGCAGCACACCGGAGCCTCTATATAGGCTTTGGCGAGAAGAGAGACCAGATTACTTGGAACAAATCGAGTTTGTGCAAATCGATGATGTTTTAAGTGGTCGCGAGAAAGGGTGCTTTAAGAAATTTCTGGAGAGGGAGTTGGAACCCTGGAGATCTCATGTGAAGCCTTTTGAGGGCGGTGATCTTCAGGCCGAAATTGCCCTATTAGGGCTGGGACTCAACGGGCATGTGGCCTTTCATGAGCCGGGTCTAGCCGAGAGCTTTTATTCTGGCTGTTTACCCTTGAGTAAGGAAACTTGCCAAAGGCTCAATTTAGAAGAGGGCACTTGGGGGGCCTCCTATGGGCTGGGGGCATTTATGGCCTGTAAAGGGATCGCGCTCCTTGTATGGGGAGAATCAAAGAGAGAAATACTGCGCCAGTTTTTAGCGGGCAAAGGAGAGATCCCTGCTCTTGAGTTACGCCATC